>JBHLRV010000228.1:0-3860 GCA_048882205.1 Candidatus Thorarchaeota archaeon
GTCAATCTTGCTATGAAACCTACCCCCTCCAGATCAGAATGAACTTCCAGCGTGATTAGTGCCCAAGTTGGACCAAACGAGATGCCGGAAGCCTCCGCCATTTGTTTGTCAAGGATTACAGTGATTCCTTCTTTCTCCACGTATGTCATCAGCGGGGAAACCTTCAGCTTCTCCAATTCATACTTCTCCAGCGAGAGGAACACGTATTCTCCATCAAGTAGACTAGGTGTCATCGACCTCAACAAGATACGTAGATCCTTTTCTCCAAACACAGTCGGCGCCTCGTTGTTACTTCTTTCCGGCGTACGTTTCCCATGAAACGATATCTTCCAATGGGAATCTGGAGCTCTTTCTTTCTTGTGCTCCATATCCTAATGATACAGAGCATATCACGCGAAGGTTGTCAGGGATTCCAAGGAGTTTCTTGAACTTCGGTTCCATTGCGGTGTCCCTTACACCCATCCAACAAGTGCTCAGGCCCTCGTTGTAAGCGGCCAGCAACATGTTTTGCACGGCATTGTGAGGGTCAGCAAGATGATATCTGGGGTTGTCTTCTGGTCTTCCAAGCACAACTATCACCACCGGCGACTGAGCCATGAATCTCCCATACGGGTGTTCGTCTGCGAGCTTAATACGCATTGCCTCATCTCGCACGACAATGAAATGCCAGGGTTGCCGGTTGGCTGCAGAGGGAGCCCATCTGCCTGCCTCAAGGACAGTCATTACCTTCTCCTCCTCGACTGGCTTGTCCATGTACTTCCGTATGCTTCTCCGATTCAGAATGACTTCATGAGCGTCCATTTGAACTCCCGAGCGGGACATTCACCCCTGTTATAAGATATCGGTTGAGGGACATCTCGGAACTCGAAGAGTGACATGATGGCAAAGCTCAAAACGATTCTGATACGGCCCATTGGAGCTAGGAGCGGCGAAACCGAGAATGCGGATTGAAACAAATCAGAAGCTGTTGACGAGTGTAGGTGTTGACATAGGTACAACGACGTCACATGTGGTCTTCAGCAGCATTCTCCTGGAAAAGGACCCACAGAGTCGAACAGAGAAGTTCGAGATAAGAAAAAGGAAGATACTCCATTCTGGGCCCATTCATCTTACACCATTCGCTGATCCGCATACGATTGACTTTGAGAAACTGAGAGGTCTGATACTCGAGGACTATGCAGACGCAGGAATCGAACTCACAGACATAGACACTGGTGCTGTGATCATCACAGGCGAGACTGCACGGAAGGAGAATGCTGAGGAGATTGTTGAAGCGCTCGCAGGAGAAACTGGGAAGTTCGTCGCAGCAACTGCAGGACCAAACTTCGAATCCGTTCTTGCGGCTCACGGATCTGGGGCAGTGGCAAAGTCAGCGGAAAAAGGACTCACGGTCTACAATGTCGACATTGGCGGCGGCTCCTCAAACATAGCTGTATGCATAGACGGCAAGGTCGTTGACACGGCGGCAATCAATGTCGGTGGGAGACTCTTTGCGACAGACAATAGTGGAATCATAACTCGTCTTGAAGAAACAGGAAGAAAGGTAGCCGAGAAAATCGGGCTTGGTATAGAAATCGGCCATCACCTAGATAAGTCTGCAAAGAAGAAGATAGTAAGTTCACTTGCGGATGCGCTGATTGCGGCTATCTTAGGCGAGCCGCTAACGGACCTAGGGAGTTTACTGATGGTGACTCCGCCTTTGGAAGACAGCGGCAGGCTCGAAGTCTTGATGCTATCGGGCGGAGTAGCAGAATACGTATACGGTAGTGAAACGAAAGACTACAACGACCTCGGCATCCCGCTTGCAGATGAGGTTCGAAGACAACTTGAAGAACGCGGTATATTACTTACCCAACCAGAGCACCGCATTCGGGCAACAGTCATAGGGGCTGGGCAATCGACTCTACAAGTGAGTGGCTCTACGACTTTCCTAACAAGTGGTCTGGCGTATCCCCTCAGGAATCTTCCAGTGGTCGCTCCACACATTTCAAAGGTTCGCAGCAGTGCATCAGATGTTCGTCAAGCAGTAGTATCTGCCCTTAGAAGATTCGACCTGGAAGAAGGGACCGATCCTATGATTCTGGCATTCAACGATGCGGTACGTCCTTCCTACGAGAAGCTCACAGAGTTTGTTCGGGGCGTTGTCGAAGGACTACCAAACACAGTCGCAGAGGAGCTGCCCATCCTGATGTGTTTTGATTCTGACATAGGGAACAGTGTTGGAAATGTAATGAGGCGTGAAACTGACGTCAAGAGCAAGATACTATCAATCGACGAGATAACGCTTTACGAAGGTGACTTTGTCGATATCGGAGAACCTATCATTGAGGGAGTGGTCGTGCCAGTTGTTGTGAAGACGCTTGTGTTTGACGATAGGTCGTCAGATTCAAGAAGCAATCGGCAGTCCAAGTGGCAATGAGAGAGGACACCTGCCTTGAAGATCCGACCAGCCACCAGGGAAGACAAAGATGATGTCTTGGAGATTGCAAAGCACATCTGGGACGGTCACGACTATCTACCTCATGTCTTCGAAGAATGGCTGTCTGACCCGAATAGTCATACTGCCGCTCTGGAGATTGAAGGCCGAGTCGTAGCGCTGAACAATCTCAGAATCATTGAGAATGGTACAACCGGGTGGTTAGAAGGTTTGAGAGTGCATCCGGACTTTAGAAGGAAAGGTCTGGCCCACCTAATGACCGACTATGTCGTAGAAACTGCAAACAGACTTGGAGTCAAGCGACTGCGGTATACAACAGATACTGCCAACGTTGCATCTCTCAAGCTCGCAGAGAGGGCCGGCCTAAGGCCGCTTCTGGAGATGGGAGTTGCATGGAGTCTTATGGAAGGTTTCAAGGATTGGGACGCGGAAACTTCTGGTGTAAATGAAGTAGTAGCAGATGAAGTCCATTCACTCCTTCAGAAGACTCCCTCTCTTCTTCCACACGACGTCATTATATACGACTGGAAGGCCTTGGATGTAACTCGAGAGGCTCTCAAGGAGATTGCCTCCAGTAGTAGATTCTGGGTCAGCACCGAAGCAGCTCGTCTCAGAGCATTGTCTATAGGAACCGGACGAATGGAAGGAGAGCAAGGACGTCTCTGGCTCACAACCGTGTACACATCGAGTAAGGACTCGTTTCTTTGTCATCTCTTAGAGCATATCAGAATTTCACGAGATGCCTCTTTCCAATCAATCATGTTTACCTACCCAGTACAGTTTGAGTCGTTGATGGCTCTGCCTCCGCTCAGCATAACAAAGGACGAAATCCTCAGACTGACCCTTTTGGAGAAGAAGCTCTAGAACATGTGTGAAACAGTAGCCATTCCATGTAGAAGGCGGGCCCTATTGCCATACCTCTTCTTCACGAGCCCATTCGGGCTTGTGTGGGTCGATACTTCGGATCCGGTTGCTTGACCAGTTCAGAAAGACACCGATTCTCGACCTTAGCAAATAGGAGAAAGGTATCTTGACGACAGGAGCTGATTCCTCTCTTTCGTCATCAAACCACAATCTGTCATCGCTCTCGTCCCAGATGCGTTCATCTTGTCCAACTGGCTTCCCGAGAAACACGATGAAGAGGCCGAGGGCCTGCAAAAAAGGTAGGGGAATGAAGCTCTGTCCCATGCCGATTAAGCCACCCGGTGACAGCATGTATGGCAGCATGTAGACTACTGGAGGCATGACTGCACCGAGTGTGCCATACAGCAGCACGCGAGTCTTCGAAGTCCTCGATTGAAGATAGAGGAGGACACTATGTCCAAAGAGGAGGTTGAAGATGTAGAAAAGTGGCCAGATGAGGAAGAACAAACTATACATCGGAGACAATGAGATGGGTATTGAGGTAAGCATTAAGTCAAAG
>JBHLRV010000229.1:0-3857 GCA_048882205.1 Candidatus Thorarchaeota archaeon
GCCTTTGCAGCCAAGATCGCCTGGTTGGCGCTGAAGCAGAGTGTGACATTTGTCTTGATTCCCTCGTCAGCGCAGATCTTTGTGGCCCTGAGACCCTCCCAAGTCAATGGAATCTTGATGGCCGCATTATCAATCCAACCATTGAGCTTTCTGGCCTCTTTGACCATCCCATCTGCATCCTCACTTACAACCTCCAGACTGATAGGCCCCTTCACGAAGGACGCTATCTCATCCACGATCTTTCGGAAGTCCTTGCCCTCCTTGGCCACTAGTGATGGATTGGTTGTAACACCATCCACCATTCCACGCTCATGGGCCTTTCTGATTGCTTCAACATTCGCAGTGTCGATAAAGAACTTCAACCTCTAATCATCTCCCGTCTTTAGAGTAACTGCTGGGATGAACTACTACACTCGATTAAAACGGTTCGGTCAGACAGTATCCAACAGTGCTTTGAGGTTTCTCACTTCTTGTGCTATGTCCTCAGCTTTGAACACTGCTGAACCGGCAATGAAGAAATCGGCACCTGCCCTTCGAATGCTCGCTATGTTATCCCTCTTCACCCCTCCATCAATTGCAATGCGAACTTCTGGCTTGTGTTCATCAAGCAAGGTTCTCAGTTCAGTTATCTTCCCTGTGACCGGCTCGATGTAGGATTGTCCCCCAAATCCGGGACACACGCTCATGAGTAAGACTGAATCAAGTAGGTCTAGGAGTGGCATGACATGAGAAACTGGTGTGCCGGGATTTAGAGTGATACCTGCTTTTCCTCCAAGGTCTTTGATTAGCTGTACCGTTCGATATACATCATAAGAGGCCTCGATGTGAGGATAGACGAGTTCAACGCCTGCATCCAGGAACTTGGGAATATACTCTCGTGGCTTTGTGATCATAAGATGGGCATCTAGTGGCACATCCGTGATTCGTTTCATTGTCTTCGCTATCATTGGACCATATGAGATGTTGGGGACGAGATGCCCGTCCATTATATCCAGGTGGAAGTAGTCTGCCCCTCCCTTTTCTGCGGCTTTGATATCCTTCTCCAGGTTTGCAAAGTTCGCAGACAATATTGACGGTGCTAATAGCGGCTTCATGATCATGCCATCCTCTCTTCCTATTGCATGACAGCAGAATCAATGGACTGGCCTAAGTCCACATATTTTAAGCTTCGCCAAGTGCAGCTAACGAATCAATCCTTCAATAGCTTCGGGAATTGGCTTTGAATCAGGATCAGCTCCGCGACCACCATTACAAACTGGGTGGTCAGACTGATGACATGATTCCCAGTTAGAATCATAGCTACTCCGTATCCCGCTAGTGGCACAATCCCGACAAGTGCTCCAATGATTGCAGCTAGAAAGGTCATTCCGGAGTCAGACACCACACTGATAGACACAGCACGTCCACCGCCTCGCTTCCAATATGTGAAGGCGCCCACAGCTATGGAGATTGTATATCCACAAGGAATCTGAACCAATGGTATGAGGGGTATCAGAGGAGATGTCAATGGAAACATTGAGAGGAGAATAGAGACCACTATCATTGACCCTACAAAGGGAAACATAGCAATGGCAACTTTGGCATTCAGCATTCTCCTTGATCTTATTGGAAGTCCTGCCTGAATTGAAGCCCCTTGAGTGTCGAACATCATCACGGAGATTATTGTGATTCCTCCAAAGAAATTGCCATACTCTACCGAAATGAGAGCTGTGAGACTTCGTAGTGCTTCACTTCCAGACCACCCTGCCATCATTGGATACAAGAAGACGATCAGGAAGAGAGGTATGATGAAGACAAACGAGGAACCAAGGTTCCGTGTGGCCAGCTTGAGGTCTTTATTTATGATCGATCTAAGAACTGTTTCTGTCTTTAGGGTGACGTCATGGACCTCATGTGTTCTCTTGGATGGTACTCCTCCCACAGTGATTGTTTGGAGAGCACTTCCTGTTCTACGATAGGAAATGATTGCAAGTGCCGCATACAAAGATGACGCACTCATTGCCGCAAGAATGGTTGCAAAAGGGAGTGCCAAGCCAAATTGAACTGCAGACGCCAAGAATCCAAACGAAAAGGGAAACAGTATAGCTAGAAGTGAACTTCCCTGAGTACCCATTCCAGTAGATATTCCAGCAATGAAATGGATCAAAGAAGGTAGCCAGCTTCCCATGCTAAAGGCTATGACCATTCCTATTGCAAGACCAAGTGATGCTGACACTCTGACCACTGTGTTCATTCTTGAGCCGTCGACCTGAAGTGATTTCTTTCGAAACCAGATAGACAGCTTTGTTAATGCCCCCAGAGAAAGGGAAATAGTCGCAGCGCACCCAGCAAGTGCGACAAGAGCAGGACCAGGTCCTATTGCGATAAGTGTGATTACCGGAAAGATAGTGAGGATCAGTATTGTCGGTGCGATGAATACCCTGATGAATGCAAGTAGAGTTAGCTCGTCAAGATTCTTCTTACCTAGTGGCAAGGTTGCAGGGAAACTGACAACGTCAGCGGTGAAGAAACCTGTCGTCACAGACAGATTGAGGAAGATCAACAATACGAAGCTGAGTATGAGGAAAACAGAAAGACCCACAGCCAAACGAGTCTGGGGAACACCGATGGTGTCATCTACAAATGCCATAACCGCTGTCAAGACAGCTAGTGAGAATACGAGGGCAGTTGTTATGAAAGTGCTAAATCGACTGTTAGACTTGATACTTCGAGCGATTCTCTCAGGATTCTCTTTCACCCTTGCGAGATTGGATGGGTTCATTTCCAAAAAGCCCTTGAACCTCACCTCTGCTGAGATGATTCCTGCAAGTTTCCATCGCTCAGAGAATCTCACTATGCGAGGGCCTCCCTCAGCTGGTCGATGCCCTCACGTACTTCATCCTCTTGTTGAGTCAACGCAAGGAAAACCTTCTCCAGAGTAGCGCCTTCTCTTTCGGATACATCTCGTAGTTCATCAACTGTACCCACTGCAACTAGCTTGCCTTCGTCAAGGATTCCAACGCGATCGCACATTGCCTCAGCAACCTCCATGATATGTGTGCTCAGTAGGACAGAGCCTCCGTTCTCTGTATGAATCTTTATGACGTCCTTCATGATTGAAGCTGTGCGGACATCAAGCCCTGAGAAAGGCTCGTCGAGAATCAAGAGCCGGGGTTTGTGTATGAGCGCTGCAATAAGCAATGCTTTTTGCTTGTTCCCCTGAGAGAGAGTCACGACCATCGAGTCATAGTACTTCTCAAAATCGAGAGCTCGAACGAACTCTTCTATCCGTTTGCTGGTTTTGTCTTCAGGTAGGTTTCTCACCGAAGCTATGAACTCAAAGATCTCCCTTGGTGTCAGGGATTCGTAGAGCTGTTGTTCTTCAGGCACATATCCAACGATGCGCTTGACACCAATAGGATCTTCGCTGGAACTGATACCGAAGACTTCTGCTGAGCCTGAGTCCGAATCCAACAATCCCATGAGGACTTTGATGGCTGTTGTCTTCCCTGCGCCATTCGGTCCAAGAATCCCAAATATCTCGCCTTCTTGAACCTCAAATGACACATCGTTCACAGCGACAAGCTCGCCATAAGATTTCACCAGATTCTCAATCTTTACTGCTTCTGACAATACTATCTCTCCAGCTTAGTTCTTGACCTGCCATTCTCTCTTAGTCTGATTCTTCGTTTGACGAATGTCCAATAGCTATAGAAGACAATCCAGGCGGTCCAGATTCCAAACACTATGAACACCGCCCAGTGCTGAACTGCGATGAATAGGTACACATTCATCACGATGTACATTCCCACATTGATGAAGTATGCCCTACGCTGCCATCCGTACCTTGCTACAACATCCACCGCTTGAACGGCCGC
>JBHLRV010000230.1:0-3849 GCA_048882205.1 Candidatus Thorarchaeota archaeon
TTGACCTCTGGTTCGATGAGGATGCATACGCCTTCAATCCTGAATCGAAGAAGACAATCTATACTGTGGACACTCCCCCTCCGTACCTGTCTGGTCCCATACATATGGGGAATGTAATCCACTATACCCAGATTGACATCAACGCGCGATTTCGAAGAATGCAGGGTCTTGAGGTAAACTTCCCGTTGGGTATTGATCGTAATGGCCTACCAGTCGAAGTCAGGGTAGAGAGAAACCTCGGTCTCAAGATGCATGAAACCCCCCGTGCTCTGTTCCTACAGAAATGCAAGGAAACTCTAGATCAGGATGAGGAAATACTAGTCAGTGGGTTCAGACGCTTGGGGATCGGATTCAACACATACGAGGAAGAAGGGAGCTACCGAACCGACAGCCCTGAGTACAGGGCAGTGACACAAGCAACCTTCATCGACATATGGAACAAGGGCCTTGTCTACCGTGACTACCGGCCGAATAATTGGTGCTTCGACTGCGGGACTACCATTGCAGACGCGGAGGTCGAGTACTCCGAGCGCCCGACCACTCTAAGCTATCTGTATTTTCATGTAGAAGGAATGGAACCAATCAAGATTGCTACATCACGTCCCGAGCTTCTGTGCGCCTGTGGTGCTGTGTTCATCCATCCCGATGATGAGCGATATCGCGGATACGCAGGCAAGAAGGCCAAGGTTCCACTTTTCGACCTAGAGGTACCAATCATTGAGAGTCCAACAGCACAGATGGACTTTGGCACTGGAGCCCTTATGGTCTGTAGCTATGGTGATCAAGCTGATGTGATGGCATTTCGCGACTTTGCTCTGAAACCCATCGCAGCAATATCTCCTGATGGGACTATGACTGATGCTGCTGGCAAATATGCAGGCATGAGAATAGAAGATGCCAGAAAGCAGATTGTCAAGGATTTGAAGAAGGAAGAACTACTCTATCATCAGGAGCCTTCAGTCCAGAGAGTTCCACTGTGTTGGCGCAGCAAGACTCCAATTGAGTTCATCGCTATGGAAGAGTACTACATAAAGCAGGTCGAGTTCGTGGAACCACTGCTTGAAATCGCCAGAGATGGGACATTCTATCCTTCCCATCATCGCCAGATTCTCATCGATTGGCTGAACAGAGTAACAGTCGACTGGCCTGTAAGCAGGCGTAGGTACTATGGCACTGAGCTTCCGATTTGGTACTGCAATTCGTGCAAGGAACCAGTAGTGCCGGAAGCAGGAGAACTTCGATACTACCAACCTTGGAAGGACGATCCCCCGTTCTCCAAGTGTCCCAATTGTAGCTCTGAGGAAGGATTCACAGGTGAGGAACGTACGTTTGACACCTGGATGGACTCTTCGATAAGTGGACTGTACGTGGTGGGTTACCCACGCGATGACAAACTCTTCAAGAGGGCATTCAAGAATGTCATGCGACCCCAGGGCAAGGACATAGTGAGAACCTGGCTCTACTACTCTCTCCTAAGAACCTATCAACTCCTTAAACAGCCTGCGTTCAGTGAGATGTGGATCTCAGGCCATGTGGTGGACGAAAAGGGCGAAACGATGAGCAAGTCGAAAGGCAACTCGCCACCCCCAATGCCCTTTGTGGAGAACTACGGTGCAGATGCAATGCGGCTATTCGGGGTGATGGAGGCAGGTCTTGGGAGTGACATCCGGTTTGCCGAAGGACGACTTGCTGGAGTGTCCAAGTTCATCACGAAACTGTGGAACATTGCACGATTTGTGTCCATGTTTCCTATCCCCAAGAGCATTGATTTCAAGAAGCTGACACGGGTTGATCAGTGGATTCTTGCTGAAGTCAACAAGGTCGTTGAACGAATTCTGCCAGACTGTGACGTGCTTGACTTTCATAGACCCTCCATAGAGATTCGAGGCTTCACTTGGAATCTCTTTGCAGATCACGTGGTTGAGATGCTGAAAGGACGGTGCTTCAACACTGATGGGGTCTTCACCGAGTCGGAGCAGCAGTCCGCGTGGTTTGCCCTTCACGAAACCCTCAAGGTGATCCTCAAGGCTCTGGCACCTATCACTCCGTTCCTCACGGACAAAGTGTACAGAGAGCTCTATGACAAGAAAGGCATTCACGGAGAACTCTATCCATCACCACAAAAGGACTGGAAGTCAGGACTTGTTGATCAGACCGACCTATTACTCAAGACAAATGGAGGTCTCTGGAAGTTCAAGCGTGAGAACGGACTTTCACTTCGCCAAGGTCTTCCAGAGGCATGGATATCGAAGGACCTAGAACCGTGGGCAAGGGACCTTCAGGCCATGCATGGGATTGAGAAATTGAACTTCGGGGAACCCAGCGAGGAGGGACTAGTGACGGTGGCTCTTCCAGACTCGGTAGACATCATCTACGTTCGAGCCCCTGTTTCCTCTGAGAGCAATTAGATTTCAGATATTCATGATATGACGAACCCAGCCGGTCCCCATTTGGCCTATTTGACTATCACGCTATTCTCGTGCTCTGTTGGGCACTTCATACTGTTTGAAACTAGGCAGTACTTCTCTGCAAGCTCGAGGGCTCTTTCTGTCTTATACAGGAGTTCTTCCGACTCAATTGTGACTGTCGTCTTCAAGTGAATCTTAGTGAACTGAAAGCCCTTCCCGACTCTCTCCAGAGTTCCCGTGCCTTTACAACTGAAAGACTTGAAGCTGAATCTCATCTTATCCGTGAATGCCACGAATGTAGTCATGAAGCAGGCTGTTGCAGCACCTACGAAGAGGTCCTCAGGTGAGATGATCCCCTCGGGCCCACCAAACTCTGGTGGTGATGCGACTACCATCTCAGGTTTTCCTTGGACAATGAAGTTCCCTACTCTGCCTTCATTCCAGTCCACTCTTACTTCGTATTCATGCAAATCCTGACTCAATCTGCTCGCCGTGACCCCCTCATCGAGGTCCATGGGAAAAGGATTTGGGTCTATACTCACTCCACAACAATCTCATTCTCATGTGCGATTGATGACTTCATCGAGTTACCGACGAAGCAATACTTTGCGCCCAAGTACAGTGCTCTCTCAAACTTTGGCCTTAGTTTCTCAGAGTCGATCACCAGCTTGGACTTAATCTCGATCCTTGTAATCTCGAAGCTCTTCCCAATCTGTTCTAGAGTGCCTGACCCCATGCATTCGAAGGACTGAAATTCGATATGCATTTTCCTTGTGAAGTAGATGAAGGAGTTCATGAAGCAGACGGTGACTGATGCCACAAAGAGATGTTCAGGAGTATAGAGGTCGGGCGTGCCCTCTTCACCCTTCGGTCTTGATACCTTGATGCTCTGGCTCCCATGAATCTGTACCTTCCCGCCTTCCTTATGGTCCCAGAGAACATTGACATGGTACAGCTTTGGGTCCTCACTCATTTACATCACTAGATGCTGAATTCTTTGAACCACGGGAAAAGGCTTTGGGAATGGGCCTGATTGAACCAGCTATAGCTCCAGCATCAGCTTCTTGAGCTTCTCAGTGATTCTCAGCGCCTCTTTCCATTCTCTCTGCCACAAGTTCCGGCCAAACAAGAGACCCGCCGCGCCCTGTTCAAGACAGGTCTTCGCTCTGTATATTAGGTCATCGTCACCAAGCATGCTGCCACCAGAGAATAGAACCAACGTCTTGCCAGCGGACTTTATGACCTTCTTTATCCTCTCTTCATAGCTGAGTTCTAGGCCATCGTAGGGTGCTGGTTGCTGGGACCTTCTCTTCGGATCGTCCTCAGGAACGTTCAGCTTGACAGCATCAACACCCAACTCATTGGCTATTCTGGCAGCGTAGTCAACGGCATAGAGTGACTTCTTTCCTCCCTTCTGCTCAACGGCCTCGCCACGAGGATA
>JBHLRV010000231.1:0-3842 GCA_048882205.1 Candidatus Thorarchaeota archaeon
TCGCAGGCGTGAAGAGAATGAACTGACTCCTTCGTGATGCATCATAGAGCAGCTTGCTGACTGATTCAGTGTTGGTAGCATCTAGAAAGATGTCAACTTCGTCGAGAGCATAGGCGGGAGCAGGATTGAACCTCTGAAGGGCTAGAATAAGACCAATGGCTATGAGGGAGCGCTCTCCTCCAGACCCTTGACTGATTTTGCCGTACTTGTCTCCTCGAATCTTTGACTTGAACTCTACACCATAGATTCCATCTCTTAGTGCCAGGTCGAAACGCACTCGTCCTGCGAAACTCACTCCTGCCAGAATATCATTCACATTCTTTTCAACCTTCGACAATGTGGCATTCATTCCGTTATGGTACTGTTCCCGAATATGATTCACAGTTGCCTCTGCTTCGTAGAGCTCCTCTTCCAAGTCCCCGACACGCGCAGTCAGCTCACCTAGACGGCTCTTCAGCTGCGACTCGGTATGGGCCACGCTTTCAGACACATCCTGATAATCGTCTAGGAGATGTCGAACGCGAATCAAATCCGCCATGCCAGTTTCGAGGGGTCGTACGATTTGGGGCCTCTCTTCTACCTCTAGGTCCTTCGTCAGCTGTTCCTGCTCTTCCTCTAAGTTGCGCAGGTGTTTTCTTGCCTGAAGGACTTGCAGCTTGCTATCCTTAATCACAAGACTGAGCTCAACTAGGCGCTCACCGATGGAGCGAATGACCTGGTAGACGCTGACCAGTTCCTCCTGTATCTTCGATTGAATTGCCTGTGTTTCAACAATGCTGTCGTTCAAACTCTCAATACTCTCTGCAATGGATGCAGCCTCGCTTTTCGACGTCTTCAGTTCATCTTTCAGTTCTTTTATGCGGTTTGAGAGCATTCCAATATGATCAACGCGTTGCCTGAGTTCACCTCTTCCCTTTTCCTCTGCCTGTTCTGTTTCGCGGAGCCTGGTCTGTACTTTTCCTAGGTCGCCCTGGAGTCTTCGAATCTTGAGTCGTATTGCGGAACGTTGCCCCACTAGCCTGCTTCTCTCAGGGGGCTGAGTGCTATCCAGCTTCCTAAGCAGTCTCTGGGCATTTTCCAAGTTACCTTGCAGCTCCTTTAGCTCATCTTCGAGGCCAAGGATTCTTTCCTTGATTCCAGGGATGCTCTCAAGGAGCTTCCTTCTTCGATCCCAGGTGCTACTCCATCTCGTAGCCTGAGCAAGAAGCTCTATGATTCCTTCTCGTTCACCAGTCGCCTTGTCCAGCTTGGCCATCACTTCAGTGCTTCTCTTGCGGGCCAGAACCATGTCCTTCTCAAGCTTGACAAGCCTGGTCTGAAGCGGAGCAGTCGACACAAGGCCCGTAGCTTCGTGCTTTGGTAAGCTCACTATTCTGTTCGTTTCAGGGACTACAAACGAACCGTCGAGTGAGACTGCTCCAAGACCATGACGTGACGCTACACGATTGGCGGCTCTGCTTGTCCTTGTCAAAACCAAATCGCCGAAGGCCAGAGAAAGGAGATCTCTCGTTCTGGCTTCCAAGGAGAGTGTGTCCCATAACCAGCCCTCAACTCCTCGGCCGCTGGGCAGTTCCTCTCGCTGAATCTTATCTTCAGTTTCACGAAGCATGATAATTGGAGATGGAGCACCAACTCTATCTCTTAGTTTCTGAATCAATAGATTGTCATTCTCATCGCGAACGATGAAAGCAAACGCCATGTCATGAGGCAACGCTGCTTCAACAGCATGAGACAATGCTTCCGGTACCGTCAATAGTTCTAATACAGGCCCCACTACAGACTTCAAATCGTGTTCTTCGATTGAGAGTTTCAGTTCTCTTACTGAAGCGGGAATCCTTTCAGAAGTTTCTGAGAGTCTTGTTTTGATGTCGTCAGTTTCTCTCTCAAGTCGGGACACTAGACTGGTCTCTCTGAACCTAATCTCATTCAGGGAAGAGATCTCTCTCTCAAGCTGTCCCTTTCTTAAGGCCAACTCCTTCTCATTCGTCTTCTCCATTGCTTCCCAGACGTGGGACCACTTACTATCGATGCTCTGTAGTTCAGCTTCTTCGGTTGAGAGTCGCTCCTTCAAGCTTCTCAGCAAGACGTCCTTTTTCTCAACCTCGTTCTGAAGCGACTTGTAGGAAACATAGGCTTCCGTTCGTTTGACATTCCAATCGGCAAATGCGGCAATTTCGTCCTCAACCTCATCTCTTTCTGACTCATTGTTCGAGATATCAACCTGAATCTCCTTCTGCATCTGAAGTAGCTCTTCCTTCGCTGCCACTGCGTTTTCAAGGTCTTCTTTGGCCTTTGCCTTCAGCCGCTTTTCCTTCTTCAAATCCCGGGTGAGTTGGTCAATCTCCTGCAGAGTATTGCTGTTCTCATCCTGCAGCTTCTGGGCACGTCGCTTCTCTTGCTCAATCCTCTCTTCTATTGATCCGATTTCTCTTTGGACTTGACCCATTCTAGTTTCAAGAGCCGAGCTTGTATGCAGATTCTCTTCTCTCTGGTCCTCCAACGACTTCTGCTCATCAAGAATACTTACCAGACCAGATTCCTTCTCTTCTATCGTCTGCCTGACTTCCTTGATACGTTTGCGAACGTCATCGAGAGTTGCCCATTTGACTTCAATAGCCAAACGACTCTCCTGTTTCTGAAGCTCTCTCTTCTTCTTGAGGCGGTCAAGATCGTGTCTGAGCAGATCAATCTCCCTTTCAACTACTCTCGATTCATCAAGGGCCTCTCGCAGCTTCTGTTGACTAATTAGTACTTCAGCTTCTTGGATGGAGATTCGGTCTCGTATCTCACTCAGGCCCGTGCCCTCTTCAACAAGCCTTCGTACTTCGACTGGGTTCATATCCCGCAGAGCATTGATACGTTCTTGTGGCATGAAGACCAGGGTGTTGTCAATGTCCAATCCAAGGGAACTAACAAGCCGTCTGAGTTCTGCGGCCTTTACTCGCCTTCCATCCACAAAGGCCCTCGGAATGCCATCTCTGTCTATCTTCCTCAAGAATCGGTGTATGCTCCCATCATTTGAAACTGTGAGCTCGACTTCTGCACCCACGGCTCCATGGCGTATGAAATCACTCCATTTCGGATAACGAGCCTCTCTTTGATTTGAGCCGAGGGCGAATTTCATGGCATGGAAGATTGATGTCTTCCCAGAGCCATTTGGCCCAATAATGACGGTGAGTCCGGAGTCGAACTGAACCTTTCCTTCGTAGAATGAGAGGAAGTTCTTCAGCCTTACCGAGTCGATATGGGCCCTTGACGTACTCACTCTACCACCACCAACTACCTCCCCATTATTCTACGCAATCTATCATTGCTCTTCTTTGCCCTTAGCAATCTCGTAAGTCGGTCCTCGGCGGAGCCCTTCAGCAGGAAGGGGTAGTCGCCCAAGAATTCGTAGTCCTGCGCAGAGAGAGGGAGACCAGAGTTCAGTGTTTCAATCACTCTCTGAGTCTGTTGATAGTCGTCCCCGACTGCCATGAGGTAGAGTTGGTCCAAGAAGTCATCCGGGTAGACTCGTTCTGTGGCGTCCAGTCCGGGCGGTTGCAGCCCTTCGACCCGGGATATGAGGTGGCCCAAGGCGCGTTTCCTTGACGCTGGAAGTACAGTGCTGTTCTCGATGATCTCCTCCATTTTCTCTCGGGATACCTGTTCCTCCTTGCTGGTCTCTGTCATGATTAGAATGGCTGCAAGATGCTTCATCTCTTGGAAGCTCCAGCCTTCTGTTAGCTCTGCAACAGTTGTAGGATCTAGGTCCTTTCGTCCCCCTAGCACGGATTCCAGCATGCGGATTCTGTCTTCAATTGTTGTGGACTCGGAAACGTATGTTCTGTCAAAGGTAGAGA
>JBHLRV010000232.1:0-3827 GCA_048882205.1 Candidatus Thorarchaeota archaeon
CGCAGAGGACCTTGGTAAGATCATGCTGTGCGAGGGAGATCACCCCTTCATCAAAACAATGAATCCAAATCTCAAACTTGAACGCACGAAGACACTAATGGAAGGGAATGAACAGTGCAATCATAGATTCTTCTGGGATGAGTAGCATAGAAGTTGACCCTAGTAATTGTAGCCAATCCTCTTCCCAAACTGAACATCGCAAGACGTGTCGTGGAATTGGAAATACGCACTGATCAGTAATTCGTTGAGAAGAAAGAGTGAGCGGGAGAGGTTCGATGTCTTTCTCAATTGGGAGACTGAATCTACATCTGCTTCTCTTCTCTGTAGGGCAGATACTCTGGTCCGAAAACCACCTGTTCTATTACAATCAATCAGTCTGCTGATGGCTTACCTTCTCTAATGTCTGAAGTATTTCGTCTACCTTCCTCTGAGATAGAATTGCTCTGATAGCATCAAGTTGGTCCTGGCTTCTTATTATGACTCCTATCTTGTTCATTGGATTTCCGCTTTGACCAATAGGATTTATCTCAACAGCCAAGTAGGCTGGTTCATTCTTTGATCGAGGTATCTTTCTGATGAATATCCCAGGTTCAGCAGTCCTCAACCGTTCAAACTTCCTACCGTGCTTGAGCATATCTCTCAACGATTCTTCCATTCCGCTCACTAATTCATCCTAGTTTGGCGTCTTGATAAACTGTGCTACATCATGAATTGTTCCTCTTCTTCTCTTCCAGATTCCGTAGATCACGGCTGCGCCAGATATTCCGGAGAAGGTCGCAAGAATCAGAGTAAACGGATCCATGGCTGGAAGCATGCCAATCTCAGTCATTACCAGAGTTCGAATCTCAATGGTGACCGAATTGATGTCTTGCCACTCAGTCGATGTGTAGTCCAGAATCGCGTTCACATTCGAGAGCCTGACGTATCCAAGTCTTGTTGTCGGATTGAAGTACATCTCGGCTGTAAAGCCAATCGTAGAACCGCCATGACCGAGGATTCCATGTGTTTCCACCTGCATCCCCAGACCATAGCCCACTCTTCGGAGGTCCTTTCGCAGTTCAATGAGATTTCCGTTCGGACATGTATTCTCAAACATCATGTCGATAGTGTCCTGCTGGAGCATCTGATACCCATCAAACTGTCCCCCGTTCATTAGAGCAATCAGGAGATGTCCCATATCTCTTGCTGTGCTTCGCAGCATATATCGTCCATTCCAGACAGGAAGCCCCCAGTTTGTTGCGTTTGCATACGTGCGCGTGTGAGGGATCGCGTGATGGCCTATGAACTCAGAAGCATTGAATCCTGTGTTGTTCATCCGCAACGGCCCAAAGATATTCTCTTGCATGTACTCTGAGATCGTCTGATTCGATACAAGTTCCAGGAGATGCATCAAGATCTTGTAGCCAGTATTGGAATAGCTATATTCCGTTCCTGGCTCAAAGATCCAGTACTCGGGGCTGTATAGGGTACCACTCGAGGAGAAGCATTCAGCCAGATACTCACCAAGAGGAATCCCAATGACAGAGTCATAGTAGCCTCGGACATAGGTCCGGTACTCAGGAGTATAGCCTCCTTCCCAGTCAAAACAGAATTCCGTGTATAGCGTTGTTCTCAGTCCTGAGTGGTGTGAGAGCAACAAACGGAATGTGATGTTCCAGTTCGGGAAGTCAGGATGTCCAATACTGAAGGGAAGATAGTCATTCACATTATCATCCAGGCCTATGCTGCCATTCTCATACAGCTGAAGAATCGAGATAGCAACAAACACCTTCTGGATAGAGCCTATCAAGAAGACCGTATCAGGACCTGTCTGCTCACCAAATGCTCTTTCCCAGCCCATCTCATTCCCAGAAACCACACATGCATGGAGTGAGGGGATGTCTTCGCCAGTTACCAGTTGCTCTACCGTCTGCTCTGTGCTGGATGAGATGATTCCTGCTTCTGCCGCGTCGCAGAAGAGGATTAGTGAACTAGCAACCAGAGCAATGACGAGGAACTTGGTTGCAACAGTACGCTTACTCACGGCCCTCATTACCATAGCCATCGCGAACATATTTGTTCTTGATGTAAGCTCCCGCTTGAGTCGCATATAACCCTTGTACCCACAGCAATGAGAACCAAGCATCAATCTTGAGGAACGTTAGATTGACTTGACTACCAAGTCGAACCTACTCCTTCGACCTGATGATGATGTAACCAAGCAGAAGAAGAATGGGTGTGGGTAAGAAGAGCCTCGAATCCACATCAGGTGCAGCGATGCTTATGAGAACACCAGGGGGAGAGCCTAGGATGATGCTTGCGGTCATTAACTGCAGACCCAGCCAAGCTGTCACAGCAACCACAGGAATAGCTGATGCAACGACGTAGGCCTTGCTGAGCCTATCAATACAATGCATTGAAGTGGTAGCTGCAAAGAGGAGTCGAGGAAAGAGAAGAATGGCGTAGAATGCTAAAGCCGCAAAAGGGTCCAATCCCCCTGACGAGAAGATGGTCCTCAAGAACCAAGTGCCTCCTGTCCAATCAGAATTCTCAATTGATCCAAAGCCTATGGCTATGAACCAGGTCATATGAGAGGAGGAACTGTGAAACCACTCCAGATACTGATAGCCAAACACAAACGGTGCGAACAGAGCTGAAAGGATGAGGAGAAGAGGCCAATGGACTCTCTTTTTCTGGTCATCTGGAGCTCTGACGTCCGACTCTACCAACCGTTTCAATTCCTCAGCACTCTTTTGGTGATTTGAGTGATAAGTCAATCTAACACTGAAAGATTGTATCAGTTTTCTAGGAGTTGAAGGTAGACGGGAGAGGAAAACGCTCTCATTTGTGGAACATCACTTCATCATCTTCTCTTGTCTGTGGGGCAGATACTCGTGCCCTAGACCTTTGGGAATATTCTGCCTGTCTGTTTCATATAATCCAAGTACTCATCGCCAAACTGGTCAATCATCATTCCTTCCTCTTTCTTCAACCTACGGTATATGCCCGGGATTATTATTATGAGAATAATCAGAAAGATGAAGTTATCCGAGACAAGCACAAGTGAACCTAGAAAATAGATTGCAGATGCGTATATGGGGTGTCGAACTCTTCCATATGGACCAGTTGTGATGAGAGTCTGCTTCTCTTGAATCTGCAGGGTGTCAGAGTAATTCTCAGCAAGGACTTTTCCGGTCCAGTAGGTGTAAGGAATCAGAACCAACGCTATGGCCACACCAAGTATTCGGAGCTCTACTGGCAGATACAAGTAGGACCATAACATCCATGGTGGGTCAAGAAGATACAGTCCAGCTACAATGAGGTTGCCATACCAAGACACCGCAATCGTGAATAGTATGTACCAGCCTTCCTCCTTCAGCGCTGCACGGCGTTCTGTCTTTGACGTTTCAAGACTTGGGAGCCCTCTTGAGGGAATGAGCCTTGAGAGCAAGTAGAAGAGCCAGAGTAAGAGATAGATGATTCTTAGGGTTAGGTTGATCTCCATGCCGGTCACGCTCACGAATAACTGAACAAGTGTTCATATATACCTTCCTAACTGAACAATGGTTCAGATACAGCCATATAGGTATGGTTCAAATCCAAACTGGATAGTCATGGCGAAAGGCGAGAAGAAGTTCACACGTGATAAGGATGCCAAGATAGAGGAAATCATTGAAACCATGATAGATATCATTAGAGAGAAAGGGTTTCATCGAGCCAGTGTCAGGGACATTCCAGAGAAGGCAGACGTAAGTATTGGAACTGTCTATCGTTACTTTCCCAAGGGAAAGGAAGACATCTTCTTTGAGATCATGCGAAGAAACATGCGAAGTATTACAGATTTGGAT
>JBHLRV010000233.1:0-3826 GCA_048882205.1 Candidatus Thorarchaeota archaeon
GTCTCTACAGGCGGCATATAGAAACCTCTCGTCATGAGCAACATTCACCGCTTCAGCTTCAAGAATCGAAGCCACTTCGTGGCCAAGGGGCTGAACATCTCCTGCACTGCCACCGGTTGAGATGGGCATGTTCCAGTCCCTTTTCCAATTCCTTTACTGTTTAAGTGGCTTTGGTTTTTCTTAATTCATCCTATGATGTACGCTGTTTGCGCAAGCGGAACTCACGAATGCGCATCGGGGGATTCATTCACGATTTCTTGAAAAGGAATTACCCGTTCTTAATACCAATGCGCGAAACATACTTTTATAGCTCGAAAAATAGAACAGAGCGAGCCCCTAGCTAGGAGGTTGGCGTTTTGGACAGTCATGCTTGGAGAAGAGAAATCGACAAGGTCGCGGAGATAAAGAGTACTCTCACTTCATTAAACAAGGCACTTGAAGATCAGGCAGACCGGAGTGTACGCCATCTGTATGATACTTTGGCCAAGTTCTCGAAACTAGAAAGTGACGCGGCCACTGCAGGTTTCATGAAGAAGAGGAAGCTTTCCTCTCAGTTGGACAAGGTGCAGAGTAACCTCGAAGAGGACTTCATGAAGTCTGTCAGAGACTTCTCGGACCTATTGAGGAAGGAGCACAGAGACACAATGGCAGTGCTTCCCAAGCTGCAGATTCAGAAGCCCAAGGAAGCAAAAGCTATCTCGGCATTGACTTTCCCGTCAACTGGAACTGGTGACGCAAAGGACCTTGAGACTCTAAGGACATTCGCCAAGAACTTCTCCAAGCTATGCTTGGATGTCCATCAGGACCTTGCAAGAGAGGGCAAGGAGCTGCTAGATGAGAATAAGCGTATTGTCGAAACCTACGAGAGACACGTTACAATCGATAGGGGGGAAGTTGCGACGACCACATCCAACGACGACGTGGCACATCTCTCGGTAGGAGACCTCATGTCAATTATGGAGAAGCTGAGATTAGAACGTACATATCTCGATGGACGCAGGGACGAAGTGGGGAAGATGATAGTGACCTCCTTGACGACTGAGGTTGAATCACTTCAGGCCTCTGTAGAAACGGCCTCACGTCTTGGACTCGAGCTACCAATGGACTTCTCAAAGCAGCTCAGGATAATCGGAAGAGATGCTTCACAGACGTCGAACCTAACGTCACTTATTGCCCTCGAGAACCAGCTTCACTCTGCGAAGGTGAAGGTATCCGACATGCTTCGCGACCGCATCATTAACATGAAGCACGAAGTCACAACCAAGATTGTGGAAGGGGGAATCCCAGTCACCTCAGAGGTCATTCCAGAAGCGCCTACGGTGGGTGTGGAAGCGGATGATGTCGCAAGTCTTCTGTCCTCCTATCAGAAAATGGTTGAGTGGGAGGGACAGGTCAAGATCTCAATCAAAGACCATGTCGAGGAGGTTCTAGATGAGGTTGAGAAGGCGACTGACGTACCAGAGGACACTGGAATCGAGGATATTGTGACTGTAAGAAAGTGGCTTGCGAAGGCCAAGAAGAGTTTGAAGAAAGCCGGAATAGACGATCTGGTCAAGACTTACGTAGAAGCCAGCAAGATGAGAGAAGAATACAGGAAGAATCTCATTGACACGATTCGGCAGTACATAACTCAATTTAACGAACTCGCTACATCAGCAGACAGAGTTCTTGACTATGCACAACTCAGCAAGAAAGCCCCTAAGGTAGAGGACCTTGAGGGAGGCATTGTCTTCCTCCTGCAGTCTCTGGCGAGTCTGCGTTCAGCGGTTGAGGACGGAGTTGCCACCTTCCGCGAGGCTTGTCAGCAGGAGGTTGAAGTCATTGTGGAAGACTTGCAGACTGTCAAGCCAGCATATGCGGAAATCTTCTTGCCGATCATCACCGAGCTCGATGAGGGACTGGCACGAATCGAGAAGCTGAATGAGTTCGGCGAAATAAGGTCAGAAATGAGGACGATCAAGGAAACAATCCTTGTAAAGGCCAAGGACTCGCTAGAGAACCTCCGATACAGACTCGGAGTCAAGATCAGACTCGCTGCGGCCAAACTGATGGGTGCGGGTGTGGAGATACCCAAGGAAGTCCAAGAAGCAATTAGTGAACTAAACAGCGTTGGTGTCGCGGCTGACACCGTTTTCAGCCTTCCAGCAATTGCCAGAAAGATGATTGAGATCTATGAGCAGAAGATCAGTGCTAAGGTGATAGAGCAGCTGAAGGTGGAAGTTGGAAAGCTAGAAGACTCTTTCGAACAGGCCAAGTCAATAGGCGTTCCTGTTGATGAGGAACTTGCACTCCTTCAGAATCTGCGTGATACGCCTCCTGACGAGTTGGAACAGGCGGCAGACTCGTTTGACAAGCTCATGAGCTTAACAACATCTGCATCTGTTCACAAGAAGATCAGGACACGCGCCGACGAGGCCCACCGCCAGATCAAGGGAGCTGTTTCCATATTCGAAGATCAGGGTATGTCTGACTTCGTGGCTCGACTCAAGGGTCTCCTTGAGCAGGTTCCTGAGGAGATGGCAGTAGAATCGAAGCACATACAAGAGATTCTGGAGGTCTGTTTGACTCTGGCCAGTATTCAAGACGAGATGCTTCAGATGATAAAGAGCATCGCAAGTAAGGACAGGGAGCAGCATCTGGATGAGATAAAGAGCAGGTCCGAGTACTATTCGACAATAGAGGCAGTCTACGAGAAGCATCCTAAAGACTTCAGTAAACTCATCTTCCCGCTGGACAAGCTGAAGAAACTCGAAACTGACCTGACTGATGCCGTCGTACTCGAGAATGCGATTCAAAACTTCAACGACGTGAAAGCACTGCGAGCAGAATGGACCGAGAAAGCTGAGAAGATGGATGATTGGCACAAGTCTATGAGAGTCTTCATGACTGGGTTTAGCCCGGCTGCTACACCTGAACAGCGGGAGACCTTCATAACTGACGCCGTCAAGAAAGTCAAAGAAACCTATAGCAGAAACGACATAAGCTCCTATCTCACATGGGCCATTAGAGAGATTGCTGATAGGATGGTAGGGAAACGGGGATAATTGAAAGGGGACACAACTAATGTCAAGAGGCACACCGAGTGACGACGAGCTGACGAAGGCCGCAGAGGTCTTCGCAATAGGTATAGGCGAATGCGGTTCGAACATAGTGGGGTCCTATCTAAAGGCTAGCGAAGACAGGAAGCTACCTTCCAGAGTCAGAGGGTATCTTCTGATGAACACAGATAGGGCGGACTTGACAAAAGTTCGACAGAAGTACGGCATCCCAAAAGAGCACACAATGCTCTATGGTGCTTCAGAGATAGGCGTCGGCGGGCGGTTCATGGATGGGTATAATGCCGTCCTCGAGTCAAAGGACATCATCTTCAACCAACTTGCAGATCTAGGCTTTGAAGGTGTTTCAGGATTCTGCATCTTTACGAGCCTAGGAGGCGGAACGGGTTGCGGTGGAACACCGGCCATAATTGAGCTTCTGAAGCAACGTTTCCAAGAGGAAGAGGGCCGTAGAATCTTCGTCTATGTCATTGGAATCCTTCCGTTCGAGGGACAGTCCAGTGAGGCTCTGAACTCCATCTGGGCAGTTTCCAAGCTGCTCAGAGCCCAACTCCAAGAACGTGGAGCTGACTTGACGATTCTTCTGAGCAACAGAACTATGCTGAAGAGGATTCTACAGTCAAGAAGGTCTGACAGTGTCGAGTATCTTCAGCGTGAGCTTGAGATAGACATCGCAAATGTTGAACAGATAGAAAAGATGGTGCCTTCCACTCTGGACGAGGGTGGAGAACTTGAAACGCGTACTGAGCAAGCTTTTGTCGAGCTAGTGA
>JBHLRV010000234.1:0-3803 GCA_048882205.1 Candidatus Thorarchaeota archaeon
TCGGAGTTGCTTCACCGTTTCTTTGCGTATGCCAGGGCAACGACAACGACTAGGAGAGACACACCAACAACGGCAATCACGACTTCAGGTGGAATCAATTCCGGAGTTGACTCGGTCGTGAGTCCATGGGCGTAGTAGATGTCCATCTCGTCATTCCTACCGTCAGACCAAGCCACATGCGGAATCCCATCTTGGTCAAGCTGGATGGCGAGGTACTCTCCGGGTCTGGTGAACGAGCTTGAGGTATTATTATCAGCAATGGCTATAGGGTCGCCGAAGACTGGGATATCTCTTTCAACACCTGTGAAGTTGACAGTACGATAGTAGGGTCTGTAGTGCTCCTGTTGCTCATCGTAGTATGCAATGTGAAGACGCCCACTGGAATCAATAGCCATCTCGGGGTTCCATTGGTTGCCTTCAGTAGTCGGATTGACTCGGAAACGGTCGCTCCAGGTTTCGCCGAAATCGTCGGAATAGCGAAGATAGACATCAAATGAATTAGGTCCATACTCAAAGCCATCTGCCCAAAGTAAGTAGACACGGTCACTATCGTCTACACGAATGACCGGAATTGTGATCTTGCCTTGTGCGGATGTCGAGTGATTGCCGTCATCGTTTACAAAGTGCCATTCCTCAAATGTGTTACCTTGATCCAGACTTCGTGACAGGTAGAGATTACCCCATGCCCGGCTATCAGGCTCTATCCACAACCACACGACGTAAACGTGCCCCTGATTACTCAGAGCTATGTACGGACCATGATGCCATCTCGACAATTCAGTGATGGAGGAGATTTCGTGGAAGGTGTTTCCTCCATCTGTGGAGCGCGTTAGACGTAAAGTAGTTTCTCCCAGACCGTAGATGTTGTCTGTATCACTGTAGACTACGTATACAGTGCCATCGTCGCTGATTGCCATAGTTTCTTTGTCAGCAGACAAGTTGCCATATGATGCAGTCACAGGTGTCCACGTAGCACCTTCGTCATCACTTCTAGCGACGGTAATCTGCGAAAGATCTGGTCCCTCAATCGAGTACTCGAGATACGCATAGAAGATGCTATCATCATGCCACGCCATCCACGGGTCAGATTGCCCAGTTACTCCACTCGTGAACATTGGCATGTCGTACGGTTCAGTCCAAGTGACACCTCCATCAACTGACTTTGACACACTTACACGTACGCCTGCACCGTTGTGTGTATATGCATTCTTCCAACCAGCAAAGATTGTGCCATTATCACTGATAGCCATCGACACCTCAACGTGATGAGGATATGTTGAATCATCCGTTGAAAGCAGCAGGTTCTCAGAGAAACCAACAACCTCAGGCAGAGTTCCTGTCGTCCCATTGACAGCGGACATAACTAGCCACCCTGTTTCGAGAGGCATTGCGGAAATTGTGACAAGCAAGAGTGATACAGCGAATGGCAAGAACGTGCGTGTGAATCGCAACAGATTGACTCTCCCTCCAGAATCGTTATTTCAACGATGTCCTTCGATAAGAACCTAATCCTTTCAGTATCCTTTCCCGCTTTGGCATTTGGAGTATGCTTTTGAGGTTCTTGCGTGGATTCGAATCTCTGTGATTCGCTTCCTCTATTGCCCAATGATTTTGACCAGGATACGTTTGGCACGACGTCCATCGAATTCCCCATAGAAGATTGCCTCCCAGGGTCCAAGGTCGAGTTTGCCGTCTGTGATGGCGATGACCACTTCCCGGCCCATGACCTGGCGTTTGTGATGAGCGTCCCCGTTGTCCTCTCCCGTGCGGTTGTGTTGGTAGCGGCTGGTGGGCTCATGGGGGGCAAGTTCCTCAAGCCAGCGTTTGTAGTCTTCGTGCAATCCACTCTCGTTGTCGTTGATGAAGACGCTTGACGTTATGTGCATGGCATTGACAAGGCACAGTCCTTCGCGAACTTGACTCTCTGCGACGACTTCCTTTACCTGTGGCGTTATGTGAACAAAGTCCATCCGTGCCGGGACATTGAAGGTCAGGTATTCTGTATGACTTTTCATAGTGTTTCCTCCAGCTTGTCACATGCTGTAAAAACGTTGTCAACACATGGCCGATTTCACAATGACAAAAGTAGCAGCACGTACGTGACTCACATTTGTCGGGAGAAACTCAGGTTTATAAGGCCTCCCGTGCCCTTTGGGCAACGAAGAGTGAGAGAAGCGCAAACGGGTTATCTGAACCCAGAACAACCAGAACGGTTTCTCTGGTGACAATAGGAAGTCCGTTTTTTGACTGCCGCAGTTTCTGAAACTGTACCATAGGCAGGGCTCACACAAATTGGAGACAACCATATTGGAAAGAATGAAGATCAACTCGAAGAAGAGATATCGCAGAAGCCGAGTAGCGAACGGTCATGCACCCCACAATCTGCTTAAGATGGCTCAAGACAGGGCGCTTTCTAAACGAAAGAAGAAACCGTTGGTCATCACGGAAGACCAGTAGAACGACAAACTGAAACCATCCTATCGACCGCTTGTCGATAGCCAGAACTGAGTTTGGGAAACCATCACTCAATATCACTTGACACGGTGTCAAGTGCTTTTCGAAGGTTCTCGAGTGACAGATTGCCCCCTGAACAGATGAGTCCAACCTTTCTTCCTGTCAGTTGTTCACGAGTCTTGTATGCTGCTGCCAGAGGTGCGGCCCCTGCCCCCTCAGCAAGAGTATGTGCAAGCTGAAGCATCCATACTACTGCTCTCATGATCTCCTTCTCGCTGACCAGTATGAAGTCATCCAGGTGCTCTCTTAGGATTCTCTGAGGAAGTTCAAACGCAGTACCTGTTGAGAGGCCCTCAACATTGGTACGGTTGGGTCGCTCTACCATGATTCCTTGTTTCCATGAGTCATGGGCAGCTGGGGATGCCTCAGATTGAACTGCTATGACCTGAATCTGAGGATTGATTGCCTTGGATGCTATACAAGTGCCTGCGGCACCGCTTCCTCCCCCTACAGGCACGATTATCACTTCAATCCCGGGCTCCTCCTTTAGCATCTCAAGAGTTTCGGTTGCGACGCCGGCTATTAGGTCTGGCTCGTCCCCTGAGTGAATGTAGCGATAGCCATGCTTCCCAGAGAGCTCTTCACAGTGAAGTCTTGCCTCGTCATATGTTGAACCATGATACACTATTTCAGCACCCATAGCCTTCAAAGCTGCGACCTTACCGGGATTCGACCTCTCCGGCATTACGACGATTGCCTTCACTCCGAAGACCCTTGATGCAAAGGCGGCGGACTGTCCATGGTTCCCAGTGGAGGCTACAATCACTCCTCGCGCCCTTTCCTCCTCTGTTAGCTGCGAAACCAGGTTGACTCCTCCGCGTACCTTGAAGGCTCCAACTGGCTGGCAATTCTCATGCTTGATATGCACCTCTGTCCCCACTAGTTCGTTGATAGTTGGATAACTGATTAGTGGTGTGGGTTTCAGGTAGGGTCTGATACGTTTCTCTGCGGCCAATACATCTTCGAAAGTCGGTGCCTGCAAGTGAGGACATCTCCTGAGAGCCTTGTCTGAATCATTCCCCTTCCAACCTCCATGAAACTCTTTCTATCTACGGGTGTTGTCAAGCCGCCACAAGCAAGGCTTATGTCGCTCTTTTGGGGAAACTTCTCGGGGTCTGGATATGAACAACAAGAAGAAGGCTCTGCTCATCCTGCCCATTGTTGTGATTCTCGTTGGAGTTGGCTATACTTCAGCCATAGGCATTTCTCCAGGTTTTGACACTCCAGCGCTTGAGTTTCCGATATCCGAATTGGACAGGATTGAAAGGCTCTCAGCATACCACACACCT
>JBHLRV010000235.1:0-3798 GCA_048882205.1 Candidatus Thorarchaeota archaeon
GAGCGACTAGAAATGACATCAGAAGCCAAGAACAAAAGGTCTTCATCGTCGTCAACAACCAAGACACGTATCTGCAATTGACAATCCTCCTTGAAGCTGAGTCCCGCGACACTGTGAGGGCCGGCAATCAATAGCTACTCGTTCTTTTGGGCTGGAATCAAGGACTCTATACCGTTCCCCATCAACTAGCGTTTAAATGGTCTTGAGCTCAGTCCAGTTCAAAGGATTCTTGTATAAGTTTCGATTAAAAAAGAAGATTTAAAGGTATTGAACATATATATAAGTATATAGAAATGAATATGAAACTTAGTCTAAAGGATGGTGCAGAATGCGATGACTGACAGAGACTCAATGACCTACAACAAGCTCGTTAGAGTATGCAAAAGACATCTGCAGTGGATTGGACTTAGCGAAGCAGCACGTGACCTATTAGCTGTCCTTCTGGTTGAGAATTACTGGACCAGCGAGCCACTATCACCTGAAGAGTTGTCAGTCATAACTGGATACTCAAGAGGAAGTATCAGCGTAGCAGTATCTCAATTGAGAACGCTTGGTTTTGTAGAGAGTCGCTTAGGTCCGGGAGAACGAAAAAGGGGCAGAAAGCCTACCTTCTACGCGTTGACAGAGGGTCTCTCTGGACTCGTCCTCTTTGGTGTGAGGCGCCTTGGGATCGAGCTTGAGGGGATCCTTAGTGAGATTGAGGCGATTAAGGCGACCCTGGAAACAGATGAAAAAGAAGCTCGGAAAGCTTTGACTACGTTGGAAGAAGAGGCAACTCGAAACGCAAATCGCATCAGGGAATACACGCGGAAGATTCTGTCGCGGAAGATTCAAACCGAGCTGGACAACACAGTAAATCCTTGAATAAAATCTGAAATTTCTATTATTTTAGCGACATCAAAAAGATATATAAATTAACACCTAATAGGTATGCCTAGGTACTCACTAACAATGACTGGCTCTAACGCCTTCGTGTTGGTGTAGAACCAATCAGATACAATCTGACTCTCATCCGTAAAGGAGGCCAGATGTTGACGAAACAGAACTGTTGGGAAATCATGAACTGCGGAAGAGAACCTGGCGGAGCCAGCGCTGATGAACTTGGAGTTTGTGTCGCAACAACTGAAACAAACGTTGACGGACACAACAATGGATCTAATGGAGGAAGACTCTGCTGGGCCGTCGCAGGAACACTATGTGGCGGAGAAGTCCAAGGCGAGTTTGCCAATAAGATGGACAACTGCATAAGATGTGACTTCTACCACCGAGTGGCCAGCGAAGAAAAGGATCAGTTTGTGATGTATCCAGACTCGATGGCGAGGGTCAATTGTTGGGAGTTCATGCAGTGCGGCAGAGAATCGGGCGGAGCCAAGACTGATGACCTAGGTGTCTGTCCTGCAGCAACGGAAACGAGTACACAGGGCATCAATCAAGGTTTGAACGGAGGTCGAATCTGTTGGGCAATCGCCGGTACTTTCTGTGGCGGCAAGGTCCAAAGTGAGTTCGCCTCGAAGTTCGCCAACTGCGTGACTTGTGCCTTTTACAACAAGGTACTCAACGAAGAAACCCAATTTGTGATACATCCAGACGAGTGAGCAAATGGAGTGATGGAATATGAGTGCGAAGATGAAGAAACTATCTGAGATACTTAAACAGTTAGAGGCAGATAGCGAAATAGATGGCAGTGCTCTTGTGAGTGAACGTGGTCAGTTGATGGCTGCGGCATTGCACAAGGATGTTGATGAGAAGGCTGTGTCTGCCATGGCTGCCGCACTGGTGTCGATCGGCAGCCGAGTGGGATCGGCTCTTGAATCTGGGGAACCCAGAAACATTGTCATCGAGGGCGCCTCAAAGACTGTAATAGTTCGAAAGCTGTCCAAAGTATCACTGATATCTACAGCGCCTAAGGACGCCAAGATAGGTCTCATCGACTTTGAGGTGGACAAGGCAGTTGATGAAATACAGAACACCTTGTAGAATTGGCGGCCGCTAGTCCGGTCGCTCAGAATAGCAGACCTTCAGAGGAGAATCAAGGAGCCTGAGCATCTTGTCCATACGGAAACTCAAGTCATATGACTTCAAAGTCTATGTGACTGGTCCTTTCCAAGCCGGCAAGACGACCCTCATTCACACGCTCGACCCGGATGCGATCTCTATTGAGCGTGATATGAAGGAGGAATATCGTGGCGAGAAAAGCACAACCACGACTGGGTTTGATCTTGGTCGTGTTATCTGGGCAAGAAAGGAAATTGATCATGCTGGCCTAATTGTTCCAAAGAACGAATTCATGCGCGAGGCGTCTGAGTACTATGGCTGGATGACCAAGGAAATCGAGCTCAGAGGTGTACCTGGGCAATTGCATTTCCAGTTCGTGAGGGATACGATGAGAAGTAACACAGATGGAGTCGTTATGATTGTTGACTCATCCGACCCCGGAATGATAGGGGATGCATCTGCGATTCTTGCGGAAACAGAAGCTGCGTTTGGAAGTATCCCAATTGTAATCATAGCGAACAAACAGGATAGGGATGACGCAGTGGGGCCGCTTGATGTAGCTGCCTGGTTGGGTGTTACCGGAGCCATAGGGATGTCGGCCAAGGAACGAGAGTCATCAAAAGACGCCTTGATTTTCCTTCTTAAGATGATTGAAAACGCGTGTTCGAGAAGTACAATCAATGAATCCGTGGAGAAGCCAGTGTCTCAGTTTCAAGAGGTATGAAGAGGCCACCCCGATGAGAGAAGAAGAGGAAATCCCTCCAATTTCACAGGTTCGGAAACTGCTCACCGAGTTTGAGATGCGAGTGCCGGTCTGGGGAATAACCATCTTCACCGTAGATGGGTATATACTTGCACACAAGCTGTTCTATGATGAGATGCCTGAGAACATAGAACAAGCTATGAGCAGTATGTCAGCAGGTCTCATCACAATATCCGAAGACTTCATCCGACTAGTGGATGCTGGAAGAGTGTTTAGACAGGTGCTTGTCGATGCAGAGGATCCTGGCGGTACTACCTCGTTCTCAATCCTGCTGAAGGTTGTTTCTGAGAATGTCATGCTTGCCTGCATCTTTCCAAGCAATGTACAGCTTGGACTTGTGACATTCGAGATAGAGAACTTGAGTAGCGAGATAGTCGAGATAGTTAGCCTTTGGGAGGTCAAACTACACGAGGAAACGGTGACTTAGGGGGAATGACAACGAATGGCTGACGGAAAGATGGAGAGGCTCGGAAGGACAGTAGACCAACTGATCAAGGACTCACCTGGTAGGCTAAGTGGCTGTGTTGTGACAAACGAAAGGGGACTCGTTGTTGCAGAGAAGTCGTTGGATGGCTCATCCAGTCAAACACTTGCCGCAATGATATCTCTTCTCTCAGACACTGCTATTCGGGTGAATGACAATCTTGGGTTTGGACATCCTAGGACTGCCTCGATTAGAGCTCTGGGTGCGTTGGTTGCAATTCATCAATTCCAAGTACAGAACAAATGGTTCCGTATTGGAGCCGTGTTGATTGACGACAATGATGGGAGATTCTGGCCTTTGAAACGTCATTTGAGTGTTCGAAGGGTCGAGAAGAGTCTGGGCAGTGCCGCTCAGAAAATCCGAAGCATCTTAGAGAGCAGTTGATGCGACGACGCGAATTGAGCGTATAGACGGGTAGGCCCATAGTGCCAACTCAGGGGAGCGAGAAGATGATGTCAAAGGAAAAGAAGCATCTACATCGGGCGAACAAAAAGTCGTTCGGTGGAAATGCTAGACCATTGGAGAGTCTAACCGACCATTCTCATCTAATGTGTCC
>JBHLRV010000236.1:0-3795 GCA_048882205.1 Candidatus Thorarchaeota archaeon
TGCCATTCTTGTTTTCCCCTAATGGTTGTTTGAATGATAAAACTGCACATGTACTTCACATATGCGTACGAGAAAAGTCTGCAAGGGTTCCGCATTTAAAGCTTACCAAACAACCCGGTCTTGAGAGCACAAAGTCCAATTGCAGATAAGTGAGAATGATAATTGTGACTGATGTATGGTCATTGACAGGCAGCGTGGTATCGCAGTAGTCGTTTCAATCCTCGTAGTTTCAGTGGTCGGCTTTTTCGTAGTCGATCCTATGTACTTTGGAATTGGAGTTGTACCAGAATGCGGCTTCTGCTTCATCAGTGGAGTCCAAGATTCCAATTCAAACACAACATACTCGGTGGTCTTCCACGGTGTCAACTTCACCTTTCTCTATTCGACGCGTCCTTACCACATCACTGATGTTCCAGATCTTGTCCACTTCATGATCTCATTCTCTGATGACACAGTTGAGAATCTCACATTGAGCGTAGGAGGATACGTTGCGATCCATCCTTCTGCTCCCTTAAGAACCAATATGACCCAATATTCAGATCGGAAGGCAGGTTTCGGCACAGCAGATACTAGCCAGCTTTGGGGGAAGTGGGTTCTCATTGTCACAGTATAGCAGGAAGAGCTTGACTGTGCGGCGGAACAAAACCCGGGCTTTAGGTTCTAGATACTCTTGTTGTGAATATCTGTGAAGTTAGCGTGAAGAGAGTAATGGAGTGCTCAAGACATCGTCACTCTCTTCTTCCTATGAAGCAAAGAAGATAAGCGAGAGTCAACTCTCGTAGACTACTTGGAAACCATTTCACTTTGGGAGGACTTTCGATTGGATATAACGTTCAACATAGGCGGAGAGGCCGGTCAAGGGATCGACACCATCGGAGACCTTCTCACTCAGGTGTTCGTGAACTCTGGTTTCTACACTTTCACGATCAAGGACTTCGAATCCAGAATCAGAGGTGGCTACAACTTTGCCCAAACGAGAGTGTCAGACACTCCCGTTCACGCCCCTGCTAACGACTTGGACATAATAGTGGCACTCTCGCGAGATGCCGTTGTCAACAAACGGCCAGAGCTCTCTGAGGGAGGGGTGATCATCTTCGACGATACCATTGAGTTTGAAAACCTGGATGCATGTCACTTCATCGCACCCCTTCAGAAGACGGCCAAGGAAGTTGGCGGCGATATCAGAATGACAAATGCGGCCGCTCTTGGCGCCGTACTCTCCATTCTGAACTATCCTTTCAGACTGGCTGAGGATGCACTCGAGGCCATCTTTGAGAGAAAAGGCGCTAAGGTTGTTTTAGGGAATGTCAGCGTCGCAAAGGCTCTCTACGACTATACGACGGAAAACTGGGAAGGCTTCTGCAAACATGATCTGAGCACTATGAAGAAAGGTCAAAGCAAGGATAAGCTAATACTCACAGGCAATCGTGCTTTGGCCTTGGGTGCATTGGCGGCCAACTTGAAGTGGATCTCAGCATATCCCATGAGTCCGTCAACCGCTTGCTTTCAGGACATTGTTGCAAACGCGCGCCGTCTAGGAATTGGCACAATACAGACGGAAGATGAGATTTCAGCACTTTGCATGGCCATAGGAGCATCGGCTGTAGGCGCACGATCGATGGTCACTACCTCAGGCGGAGGATTCTCTTTGATGGTGGAGGCATTGGGACTAGCGGCCATGATTGAAACTCCTGTTGTCATATACAATGCACAGAGACCAGGTCCTAGCACAGGTCTACCAACCAGAACAGAACAAGCTGACCTTCTATTCATGCTTCATGCAAGCCAGGGCGAGTTTCCTAGAATCATGCTCGCCCCCAGAGATCCTCTTGAGGCGTTCGAAGTAGCAACTCGAGCGTTCAATCTTGCTGATAGGTTTCAGGTCCCAGTGATGATTCTTGGAGATCAATACTTCTCAGACTCTGTGATGAACGTGCCTCGAATCGATGTTTCTGACGTGAAGATCGACAGAGGTGTGTTATCTACAGGCGCCTCGGAGGAACCATACCATAGATACAAATTGACTGAGGATGGGATTTCACCAAGATCTTTCCCTGGGGACGAGGGTAAGATCGTCGTTGCATCAGGGAATGTTCACTTTGAAGATGGCCATATCACTGAAGACCCTGAAATGAGGAATGCAATGGTCGAGAAGTTGCTCAACAAGATTCCCCACATCCTCAGGGTCATGAATCCTCCAACTGTATTCGGAGGAAGAGGAGCCGATACGACTCTCCTGACCTGGGGCTCAACATGGGGCGCGGCTTACGAGGCCATGAATATCCTATCGGACAAGGGAGTATCAATAAACCAGCTTCACTTCTGCGATGTGTATCCACTACGCACTGAAACTCTCGGAGAAGTCTTCGGTGAGGCAAAAAAGGTAGTGACGGTGGAGCAAAACGCTACTTCTCAGTTTGCGAAACTTGTACGAATGGAGTCTGGTCTTGAAGTTGATTTACATGTCAACAAATACGATGGAAGGCCAATGACGGCTTCCTTCATTGTCAATCATCTCAAGGAGGCAGGTATCAAATGACAACAAAAGAAGACCTTGAGGGAGCCCAGAAAGTCACATGGTGCACTGGGTGTGGTAACTTCGGAATTCTGGCGGCACTGAGGAACGCTGTCATTGATCTGGGAATCCCTCAGCATGAATTCTTGCTCGTCACCGGAATTGGCTGCGGCAGTAAGATACCACACTACATCAATCTCAATGCAATCCATAATCTTCATGGAAGGTCAATCCCATTCGGAGAGGGTGCTCATCTTGCGAATCTCGACTTGAAGGTCATTGTGCATGTTGGTGATGGCGACACTCTCGGAGAGGGGCTGGGACATCTGTTGCATGCTGCGCGACGCAATGTGAATATGACTGTCTTCATCCACAATAACGGGGTGATGGGTCTAACAAAGGGGCAGTTCTCACCTTCTGCTCCGAGGGGCTATGTTTCCAGAACGTCGCCCCCCGCTGCTGGTGCGCCGATGTATCCAGTGAATCCCGTGAGTCTGGCCATAGCAGGAGGAGCGACATTTGCCGCCCGAGGGTTCTCTGGAAACCAGAAGCTTTTGACATCTATGATGGTCCAAGCGGTCAAGCACAAGGGTTTCGCTGTTGTGGATATTCTACAACCGTGCCAAACATGGAACCGGAAACTCACGTGGAAATTCTACAATGAACATACCTACTCACTCCAAGACAATGGGCATGACTCATCGAACAAACTGCAAGCGCTTGAGAAGGCCTTCAGCAATAGCGAGAAGATACCCATTGGTGTCTTCTATAAGGTAGAGGCTCCAGTCCTTGCTGACGGTCTAGCGCTCCCAGAGGATGGACGCCTCAAAGATCACCAGACGAGTCTGAAAGAGGTCCAGGCCATTATTGACGAGCTGGTTCTCTGATTGCCTCGCACGAACTAAGGTGGATAATAATGAAACACTCACGAAAGGAGAAGGACTCCCTTGGAGAAGTAGATGTACCTGAAGATGCCTACTGGGGAATCAACACTCAGCGCGCGACAGAGAACTTCAACATTAGTGGGCGGCAGATGCCAAGGGAATTCATTCTGGCTTTGGGCAAGGTGAAGAAGGCCTGTGTCCTGGCCAATGTGGACCTTGGCGAAATCGAGTCCGAGCTTGGACGTGCCATCGACCGGGCAGCCGACGAGCTAGTCAACGAGCACAAAATGCTTGACCAATTCCCTGTAGATGTCTTCCAGACGGGCTCAGGCACTCAATCGAACATGAATATGAATGAGGTCTTGGCCAACCGAGCCAACGAGATTCTTGGACATC
>JBHLRV010000237.1:0-3783 GCA_048882205.1 Candidatus Thorarchaeota archaeon
AACGAATAGTTGGGAGATTCCATTTGCCAACATCTTGGAGCAGGTTAGAGAGATTGCGAAATGATTGGGTAGATGTATCCTCCACAGTCTCCAAATACGGAGAGACTAATCCTTATATGAGAACTCTGAAGATAACAGAATTACAACAATGTCACGAGGAAACACAACACACCCGTATTGGTTCCACAATCTTAGTGTGAACTAGTATAGGCTTCCTCTTCCTCGTGATGTCTATTCCTTCTGATGGTGGTCCTCTCGGGGAAGAGGACTCTATCGACAGCTAATGGGCAAGACCCACGGTTGCCGATTCTGTGTTGTCCTCATGGAGGTATACAGAACATGTCAGCAAGTGAATACCGGAAAAGGAAACGCAAAATGCAACGCGAACGCAACAAAGAGGAAGTGAGGCTCGTTAGACTGATCTTCGCCGATTTCATCAATAATGGTCATACTTCAGAGTGGTTTCCGAATCGTGAGTATTTCACTCTGGCACGGCGAAACCGGTCACGATATGAAACGAGTCCGTCCAGGTACCTAGATGTGAAGGAGCAGACCCTTCTGGCAGATAGCGTAAGCAGACTCAGATTAGCACAGTGACAGTCTGCGCCGCCAAACTGGACCCAGATACTTGGGTTCGCACAAATCAAATTGAAACGGATGTGTGGGCAGGGCTTACGCATCCAATCTCCTCTTTCTCATCCTGCCAGAGAGAACCACGTTCATTCGGTTTAGGGTCACATTCGAAGACAAGTGTGATTCTACCGAAATGAGTCCAGAGTGTTCTTCAGGTGTGTTAGGTCTTCAAAGAGAAAACTATGGACCCCAATCTCCATCGCCGCCTCAACGTTCGTGGGGGAGTCATCAAAAAAGACGCAATCCTGAGCTGATGTCCGAATAGTTTCGAGCATCCTAAGAAACGCCTCTGTCTCAGGCTTCATCGCACCAATGTCACTAGATGAAACCACGTAGTCAAACGGATGGTTCGGGCCCAAATCACTGATTATCTGAGTCTTTGAGTCATGGTCGCAGTTCGTGAAGATAGCAGTCGTCAGACTTTCAGTAATCGTTCTGACATAGTCAACTGTCTTCTTGTCAATAGAACTCTTCGCGAACACAGAATCCCACAAGAACTGCTGTGGAACGTCTTCAAGGCGATCGTCCCGACTCTGCAAGATTCTCCACCAGGCGTCTCGAGAGATCTCTCCTCGGAGCAGCATCCTACCGGCATCGTTGTCCCAAAGAATGCTCATGAGCTCGTCAAAGGTCAGGTTGATTGACTGGGAAGCCTTCTCTGCTTTTTCAAGGTCAATGTGACGTATGACTCCATCCATGTCCAGAACAATCGCTCGAATCATCATTGTGTCCCAGTATCACTGTACTGATTACTCTTGCTCAGATTCGGGCATGGAGGTTCTCTTGGAGAATCAATCGGTGCTAGTGGAGGTTCTCCCTACCAGAAATCGCAAGTAAGTCCCAAAGTCCCTTGGCTTCACGTGGAGCCCTGGCACTTTCCTCATGTACTCAGAATATGAATCTCCAAACCGTTCTATGAGCTCTCCTTCCTCGATTCTGAGATGAACCAATAGGCCTATTGCGATTATGAGTGCGAAGAGGACTGAGTAGGCTGACAATCGGAACAGAATGGCAGACACTCCGAAGATGATTATCCCGAAGTAGGCCGGATGACGTACGACAGAATAGATCTCGTTGTCCTGAAGCTCGGACTCCTCAGGGTAGTAGAGGTAGACCACAGCCATGTAGTCTATTCCAAATGTCAGGACTGCACGTCCAGTATTCATGATGGCGAGTACAAGAAATATGCTTCCTCCAACGATTCGAATTGCTAGGTCGAGCGTATAAGGGGCACCTAGCAGCGATAAGATCGAGGTCGAAAGAAACGTCGTAAGTTCGTTCACAGGTGGACCAGGTGGTAGACTTCTGACAGAAACGAAGGCGTGAAGTATCACTGCGAGTATAAGGAAGACGCCTGCCAATCCTGTCACCAGCATTCGTTGGTACGCAAGATCACCCAACGCAGCCTTCGCTTGTTCTCTCTTGGTCCAAACACGTCGTATACACAGGATTCCAATTGACATGCTGATGAATGCGCCCAATGCCGGAAGTATGGGTTCTATGTCAGCAAGAACGGTGACGTCGGCAAAGATGCGCGATACCGTATCCATGGTCAGCATGAACGCCAGGCCAGCGATGCACACAAGCAACGCCATCATGGGAATAAGAGCAAGCCTTCGCCCGGGATAGCCTGGAAGCTTCTCGCGAAGCTTCTCAATCCCCTTAAACTGCACAATGGAGCACCACGGCATCTTCTCCCTATACAAGGATATAACCACACCGGACGATTCCGAGAAGAGTAATTGCTAAGAGGTTTCTGTTCCATAATACCACTCGGAAGTGGTCTGCTTGCCCTGGCCTTACAAGGACCGAGAACATGCCGGCAAGATTCTTGCAGAGAAGCTCAGAGGACTTCCTTTCAACAATGATACACTCGTCCTTGCAGTTCCCAATGGAGGAGTAGCTGTCGCACTTCCAATAGCTGACTCATTGGAGGCAACAGTGGATGTTATCATCGTGAGGAAGCTCCAAATCCCGTACAATCCCGAAGCAGGCTTTGGGGCATTAACTTCTCTTGGAACACTGATTCTGAACGAAGATCTAGTGGCCAGGCTTGGCCTATCTCAAGAGGATATCGATTCGGTTCACATGAGGACTGAGAATCAGATTCAAGCAAGAAAGGAGGCGTATGACGGACTAGCAGGTATCCATTTTCCAGATAGGAAGGATGTAATTCTCGTTGATGATGGACTGGCCTCTGGATACACAATGCTGGCCGCAATCAGTTCAGTCAAAGAGTCGCAGCCGGCTAGCATAACAGTTGCAGTGCCAACCGCATCGGCTAGCGCGGTTCAGAGAGTGACCGGAGTTGTTGACAGACTTGTATGTCCGAATGTGGGGTCGGGCTACGTATTCGCTGTGGCTGACGCCTATGAGAACTGGTACGACGTCCCTGACACTGAGGTTGTCGAGGCTCTCAGAACCCATCGGGCGCGTTCTTACTTGTAGTTGACATCTACTACCTAGAACTAGCCTTGTCACGTCCCCAAAGGTTATGACTAGAGGAGATTGTCTGGAGAGGTATGGCAATCAACATTGTACCAATTCTATCTCCTATGACGCCGCAAGAAACGAAATCACAGCTTGTTAGGGACATCACTGTGCCTGGAGCCGATGTTCTTTCGCCAGAGGAGTTCCTCCAAAACGTCAAGCAGAAGCCACACATCCTAGACCGTCACACCTACGTGTTTGTTGGAACTGGCGGAACTGAAAAGGCTGTATCGGATTTCATCGCAATGGCTCGGCTGACAGCCCCTGTCATCTTGCTGAGTCACCCCGGTAACAATTCACTACCGGCGGCTATGGAAATCAGGGCGTATCTCCAACAGGAGGGAATGATCTCAAGAATCATTCACTCTCCTATCGACTTGCTGTCTAGCATGATTCAGGAATGGAGCCGATTCTCAAAAGTCGAGGATGCGATCAGGAATAGTCGCTTTGGGATTATTGGGAACCCTTCTTTCTGGCTCGTTGCCTCACAAGTTGATCCTGAATCGGTGAAGCAACGGTGGGGCCTTTCAATTGAGAGCTTTCCGATTGATAGAATAGAAGCCAACTTGAAGCAGGAGCTTGGAAGGTTTCAAGGGAAGCCAAATGAAGGATTCGTGCAGCGAGCCAGATCCAATATGATAGGTGATCAAGAGCTCGGGA
>JBHLRV010000238.1:0-3772 GCA_048882205.1 Candidatus Thorarchaeota archaeon
TACTCAGGCTCAGGATTGACAACTATGAGCCATGAGAGAAAGATGGTCCGTGAGAAGGACGTGAAGTTCGACAATGAGGACGGTTCAATCGAACTCACAGACATCAGACTAGTATGGATTAAGAAGCCGTCGAGATGGGGTGCGGCCAAGAAGTTCGGAGCGCTTGCCGGTGCCGTCGCAGGAGCCGCGATTCTTGAAGGAATTGGGCGTGAGATGGGTGGAGTCGGTGGGCGAGCAGTCCGAGGAATTGGACGCGGCTTAGGCTTTGCTGCCGTCGGGGCGGCAATCTCATCCTGGAGTTCAGACTCGTTCTACAACAAAGACGCCAATGGGAACACTGAGAGTCTGGCGATTCCATTGATGGCCATCAGCCAAGTTGCACAGAGTGGGAATGATCTGATCGTATCACTGAAGTCTGGCGGAAACATGCGATTCAGATTCAGGCAGAAGAGGGTCATTCCTTCGATAATGGCCAACGTTTCAGCTGCTCAGAATGAAGGCAAGTGTCCGTATTGCGGAAGCTCAAACTCTCCTGGAGCTGCAGCCTGTCAGAAATGCGGCGCTCCGATCGAGGGAGGTGGCGGAGGTGCCGCTGCGGCTGGAGCTGGTTTCTGTAGGAATTGCGGGGCACCAATGGACCCCGGCGATCGATTCTGCGGTAAATGCGGGGCGAGAGCTGACTAGGGCTTCAACACACTGGTGGAACAAGAGGCAGCAGTGGACACAGAACAGGATAGTGAAGGTCATCGGAAGAGATCTTCATCCTCCGACCTCTGGACATCCTTTCCGACGTCTGTGCCCTCCTCAATCGCATATCCGCGCACTATGACTACTGGGATGGCTTCGTCAGCCTGCCCCATGATTGGTTCGGCAGCAGCTGCAAGCTCATCAATCTGGCACACCGTCGAGCGCCTTAGCGTCCTGCCATGGAGGTCCTTCTTCCCTCTGTTGTACTTGAAGGCGTTGATTCCTGCGCATCCCAGAGCAACGTTGACTGCGCCTAGCCTCCACGGTCTCCCTTGAGTATCTGAGATGATCACTGCGAGCTTCTTTCCGGTTTTCTTCTGCAAATCAATGAGAATCCTCCGCGCACTTGAATCGGGGTCGCTTGGAAGTAGCAAGAAACTGTCAGCTGGAGCATTCGACCGGTCGATACCACTGAAATTGCATACAAGGCCAGTCTTCGTTTCCGTCACCAATGCTCCCTCTGTTCTCAGGATCTTCCTGCTCTCTCGCAGGGCCAGCTCAACATGAACAGGATCAAACCCATTCGACTCTGCGATTTTCTGAGCCTCCTTGGAAGCTTTCACTTCGTCGCGATGGACTATTCTTCCCTCAGCCTTGGAAACGACCGAGTGTGCGATAATGACGATGTCGCCATTCAGGAGCTCCAGTTTCGCTTTGCCTAAGGCATCAAATATGATAGGGGATAGGTCATCGCCTCGCCCTATCTTGGGAATACACGGTACACCGAAAAGATTGATTGACTTGGTACTCAAATACTCACTTCGCATCAAATCCTCTGGTTGCATAGCGGAAAAATCTACCTCCATGGTCCTTCCATAGTGTTGATATGGCCATGCAATTAATCGAAACGCGGTTCAATACCGAAGCCGGTTTCCTAAAGGTGTTTTAACAGGAAAACAATAAATGCGATAGTTAGGAAATCAGCTGAGTCGAGAAGTGCAAGTCCACACTTTCTCTAGGACTGTACAGGCGCTAGGGATGCCAAGCTTGCAGATCTGAGCTATGAGAAACTGACGGAGTGTTAGAGTTGAGTCAGAAGAAGAAGAAATCCAAGAAGTCGAAAAAGAGCCAATCTAGCCGGAGGCAGTCTGCCCCCGATCCGGCTCTGACGGGAGCAGGAGACATTCGACAGGGTACGATTGCAAAGTTCATGCGAAAGAGAACTCAGCTTGTCGGCTTTGAAACAGGACTCAACAAGCACACTCAATTCGCGATTGAATTCCTTGACAATGCTATAGACGCCCTCGAAAGTTGGTGGTGGAAGACCAATAGACGACCAAGACTAGATGACCAACTCGACCCTAAGTATGTTGAAGAGATTCGCTCAAAGATGGAGGGGACTCTTGAAGACTCAATTGCACTCAGCAAGAAGCTGGAGAAAGATGTCAAGGAAGGAAAGGACGTTCAGATTCCTCCACGAAAAAAGGAAACACTGGATGAACGGTTGACGACATTTCGGAAGTTCTTAATTCCATTCAGGGGCATGATTAGCAGACGCGAGCCGCTGTGTGTGATTCAGCTTACAGAGGTCTTCATGCCTGATCTTGTGCCTCTCGATGATGAAGAGGGCTTCAAGGTCTATGAGTTCAACTGCTTCGACAATGGAGTTGGTATGGTCCCTGATGACCTTGAGAAGTTTGGAATCTATCTTGCTTCAAGTAAGTCGGAGAAACTCAGGCAGACAAGAGGTAGTCAGGGATTCGGTGCACCCTCCGCCTTTAGTGACGCCCAGAACACTACTGGCAAACCAATACTCACTATTACTAAGAGATTCACTTCTGACAAGGCTAGTGTGTCAGACTTCTATACCACGACAGCCAACACAAAGGACTACGTAGGTGGGCCGATTGAAATGGACCTTCCATTCGAGCATGGCACCTACATTCGGTTGAACTACCTGAATATTCAGTATAGAAGAGGATATGCCGACACGTACTGCCAGATGGCTTCTCTTCTGAACTCGCATGTCACCATTGTCTTCATTGATCCATATGGCGTAGTTCACATTTATCCACGCCGAGTGAAGGAGTTCCCTGAGGAACCCAAGTACGCACAGCCACATCCCGCGAGTATCCGAATCGGAGAGTTTCAGGACCTGCTGAGAGAGACTTCCGAGATTGATTTAAAGGGATTCCTGACCAAAGCATTCTGTAGACTGAGCTCCAACAAGGCTAGGACAATCCTTGCAAACGCAAACAAGGACTTACGCAAACGCCATCAAGATACACTCAGCCCTTCTACACCTGCTGACTCTCTATCCAAGATGGAGATTGAGCTTCTCTACAAGTCATTCTCAAGTGAAGATTACATTGCCCCTCCAACTGACACCGTGGTCCCAGTCAGTGAAGAGGTCTTCGAGCAGACTATTCAGATGGCCTACAATCCTGACTTCGTGACCTCTGTTACGAGAAGACCGACCTCAGGCAAGGGACTGGCTTTCTCGGTAGAAGTCTGCATCGCGTATGGAGGAGAGATAAGACCCGCTACATCCGCCCCGATGGTGCTATGGCGATTTGTGAATCGAGTGCCGAAGCTGAGAGATAACAGCGACTGTGCGACTTGGAAAGCCACCGCCTCGGTCAACTGGAAGAACTACAAGGTCCAGACTTTCGACAACGGGATTCCTCGTGGACCAATCATGGTCTTCATCCATGTCGCTGGTGCATATGTACACGTGATGTTCAAGGGCCAGAGCAAGCAGGCACTCGCCGAAGACGAAGTCCTTCTCCGTGAGATCAAGCTCGCATTGGAGGACGCCGGAAGAAGATTCAGGCGCTACATTACAAGACGAGAAAGTGCTCGTCGGAAGGCAAAGCGAGCTGGAATCTTGGCCATGTATGCTGATCAGTTTGCTCAAAGTCTTGCGGCTATCACCAATGATGATCGGCAGAAGCCTGCCTTTAATCCCGAGGTGGTTGCAAGGAAGATTCGGGACTCCATTACTGGGCTTGAAACTGCTGATGATCAAGAAGAAACTGAAACTGACGCTCTAGGTACTGACCTCATCGCAGACGTGCCACTTGGA
>JBHLRV010000239.1:0-3766 GCA_048882205.1 Candidatus Thorarchaeota archaeon
GTGGCGTATGTACTGAGTGCGGTGCCTGCGTTACCAACTGTCCGGTAGATGCGCTGTCTCCTGACTACTCATCTGGGATTTACGTGCCCACGCTCACAGGCAAATGTACTGCGTGCGGCATATGCTACGCAAACTGCCCTAGGACGTACTTCTATCGCGAGAACCTCCTCGGCAATGTGAGAAGTGCTTGGAAAGCACGTGCTACAGAGAGACTGGAAGGCAGCCAGGATGGAGGTGTAGTGACTGCCCTACTGACGAGTATGTTAGAGAGTGGTCGAATTGAAGGCGCGGTGGTCGTAGGAAGGGGCGGAGAGAAGCCCTGGATGCCTGTGGTTATGGTCGCGAAGACGACTGATGAAATTGCCGCTTCTGCTGGATCGATATACACTCATGCCCCAATCGTTGAAGGAGTGATTATGGCACTGAAAGAGGGCCTAAAAAAGATGGCAGTCGTAGGTACGTCCTGCAATCTTGATGCCGTCGATAATATGGCAACCCTGCCATCAGGGCTAATCAAGATCCATCCTGGAGCTGAAGCCATAACACTTGGCCTCTTTTGCACAAAGTCATACGACTACCCAGGTCTAGTGGAGTTTCTCAAGAAAGAAGGCATAGACATCAAGGATGTAACACGTTTTGCCATTGCCGGAGGCAAGATGACTGTCGACCACAAGTCTGGCTCTAAAGAGTGGCCTGTTGGCGACCTTGAACATATTGCATCCAGCGCCTGCGCATACTGTCAGGATATGAACTCGCGAAATGCTGACATATCGTGTGGCAACGTTGGTTCAGAGGAAGGATGGACAACACTTCTACTTTTGACAGAGAGAGGTGAGAAGGTCTTCAAGAGGGCTTTAAAGGATGGACTCATAGAAGCAGAGCCTGTTGATGAGAAAGGTCTAAGGGCTGTGGACAATCTTGCGAGATTCAAGTCCGCTCGATGGTACAAGATGAAACCACATTGAGGAAAGATTATTCCTGCCAATAGACATGCCGACCCACTGGTGATCTGATGTGGGTGTTTGCAGTGAGAAATAACATCATTCTAACGGGGCGGCCAGGGATAGGAAAAAGCACAGTTGTGAGAGAAGTAGTGAAGGAACTAGGAGTCGAGAGAGCTGGAGGCTTTTGGTCTGGCGAGATACGAGAACAGAATCGGAGAGTTGGATTCCAGATAACGACCATCTCCGGCCGAACCGGTATACTAGCACACGTAGACATCGAACGAGGGCCCAGAGTGAGCAAGTACACTGTGAATCTAAAGGACATAGAAGAGATCGCGATACCAGCACTGATTGAGGCACGAGTCTCAGAACGAATCATTGTCATCGATGAGATAGCCAGCATGGAGCTCAAATCCCCGAGATTCGCTCCCGAAGTCAGACGATGCCTTGAAACTCGAAGAGTCTTTGCCACGCTTCAAGAGCGTAGGAGTCCATTTCAGGATGAGATACGGGCCAGGGAGGATATTATAATGCTCGAGCTGACCCAATCAAATCGAGAACGCATGCATGAGAAGGTACTTTCGATCCTTCGAGATGAACATCTCACCTAGTCCTTGTCCTGAAGTACAAGGCTACCACGACTAGTGTCGATAGAGCGCCAAAGACCATCACTGCTGCAAACAGAGCTAGCGGAAGTCCTTCTCGTGCCTGGGGGGTCACTACAAATTCACTCCACTCAGTTACAGACTCATTCTGAACTGATGAGTTGTCCTTTGCAGTCACTCGATAGTGTATCACAACGTTATGGTCAAACCTTCCCAAACGAGATTCGTACATGTCATTGCCCTGTGGCGACATGTCCATCACATCGATGTCCGACTCGTCAGCGATATACCATTCAACAGTGATGTTGCCTATTCCGTTCAAGTCCCAGGCGAACGCCTGTATCGTTATGTTGTTTGCGACTGGCGTTGAGTAGCTCTGAATCACTTGCACCTGGTCTACAACAGGGTCTTGAGAGTCAGCCTGTACTGTCACCACCACGACCGATGATGAACTCTGATTAAAGAAGTCGGTGAATGCGACTCTGTAGTCATGCGTGCCCACTGAAAGATCATCAACGTTGACAGTGATGTTCGCACCAGCCCAAGCTCCATTGAGTAGAAGCTCTCCATTTCTCGTAAGATTGTAAGAGAGCGGATTGTTCTCTTCGGCGGACCATTCTAGCGTGTGGCCAGTGTACCCCTCCTCGTACAACACTGAGTCTGGAGAAGATATGATGGGTGCTCTGACGTCCTCAAATATGGTGACATTTAATGAGTGTGTTGAATTGCGTCCGAAGATGTCAAGCAACATTATCGTGAATGAGTAGTTACCCAGGAATACATCATCCAATGAGTACGTCACATTGTCACCCAAGGGATTCACGAGTGACCAGTTTGCCTTTGTCACGTTTTGTGGACTGTGTATCAATGGGTCGCTTACGTCGCCATATTCTGTATTGTTGTATAGAATCACTACATTGATGGAGTAGTTCTCAGGATTGCTATCAAATACCTGCCAAGTAATCTCATGGCCCGACTCCCCAAACTCAAAGGATATGTTCCCTGGGCCAGTGACGGTTGGAGCTGTCAGATCCGGAACCACAGTGACATTGACAGAACTCGTGGAGTTTCGTCCTAGTGTGTCGTTTACGAACAATGTGTAGAAATACCAGTGTGTTGCATTGAGGCCGTCGACACTGATAGAGATATTGATGAACTGCCAATCCCCAGCCTCGATTACAGTATTGTTGCTTGAAGGGTCACTCGATAGGCGAGTCACATTGTAGAAGTCAGGATTGCTCTCTTGGATGTTCCACTCTATCTCGTGTCCGAAACTTCCCTCTTCATACTCTATGTCATCAGGTTGATCAATGATGGGGGCCGATTCGTCCGGGATTACGTTCACTAGCACTGTATCTGAAACCGATTCTTCATTCTGGTCGAAGACGGTGCACTCGAAGACGAAGTGTGCGGGAATCTCACTCGGCTCGTCCAGAAAGTCCTCAAAGTAGAGATGGTTTAGGAATACTACTATGTCTTCGCCAGCCCAGCTTTCCTCCTCGTAAACAGTCCCGTTTCTTGTGATTGTGTAGTTCTTTGGACTCGCATCACTGGGGTGCCATACAATTGTTTCTCCAAGACTGCCGTTCTCAAATGTCAAATCTGGTGGACTGTCAATCGTAGGAGCAGCAATCGCAAAGTCCTTGGCGGGTGCGGTTTGATTGGTGACAAAGACACCACTCAGAGCGGGCAGCACCACAAGCCATGATAGAACTGCCGCACAGATTGCGATCCTTCTACGATGCGACGCCATTTGGTGGACTTCCTTTAGTCAATCAGACTGTGCTCAGTGCCCGCTCGAACTTCGAGGCACGGTTTTATACTTTGCTACTAATCCGTAAAGCCACAGTCGCTCAGGTGAGTCCATAAGGCGAATGCTGATAAGAGGGCATTGCACCCTAAACGCAGCGCATCATTGTTTGCTTTAGAGGTCTGAACATGCCTAAGGCTATCTTTTCGGTCTGGTGGGACAACACTCTGGGTCCAATGGTAGGGAGAGCATTCCCGGAAGATGACCCTTTGACCAGCGAAGAAGCCCTAAGCATCTTCATGGGCCATGGAGTCAACCAAGAAGCGCCGGTTGGTTATACCAAGCTGAGGCGCGGCCTAGTCATATCATTCCTTCAGACACCCAACTGCATCGCTTTGTTGCTCGAAGACGAGGAAGACTCGACAGTAGTTGAAAGGAATCTCCGTCGGCTTGTCCGTGAAATGGAC
>JBHLRV010000240.1:0-3746 GCA_048882205.1 Candidatus Thorarchaeota archaeon
TCAAGTCGTTTCTGTTGGCGAATCTAGGCTCGAACGGGAGGATCTACTATTGTCCTGACTGCAAGAAGATAGTCAGGTCGAAAGCGGACTCCCTTTGTGCCTGTGGTAAGGACCTTTCAGGAGGGTATTCAACAAACAAGGAATACGCATGTCCTTCTTGCGGCATCCAGGGCGATCTAACTACTGCATGGTTGGCATACGGGAAACCTCCTGAAGAGGAGATATTCGCGATAGAGTACAACTGCAAAGACTGCGGGAGAGAGTTCAAGACACCCGACGATAGTGACATTTCGCGCTTTGAGGAGGCCAAGACTGAGTTCATTCGCCAGAAGAATCGGCTGATGGGAGAGATGATTCCTGACCAGCACGTGCCGTGGGATCAGATGGCGACAATGCGGCCTCGGTGTCTTGTCTATGAGAAATATCACCAGTTCTTCAACGAGCGTCAATTATTCTCGTTAGCTTTGATAATGGAGGAGATTCTGAAGATCGATGACATGTCGCTCAGGGAGTTCTTTGCACTCACCTTTTCTGATGCTCTAAATGCCAACAACATGTTTTGCATTTACAACACCGGCGCACGAAAGCTTGAGCCACTCTTTGGGGGACACTACTTCTCCCCACCAACAACTCCAGTTGAGAACAACGTCTGGGGTGGCCGAGTAGGTAGAGGCACGTTCAGGAGGTACTTCTTGAAGGGTCTGAGGGCCCTCAACTACCAGAGCAGCCCATATGAGATAAGATTCTCTTCGAATACTGGAAATGAAGGAAGAACGGTTAGGAATAGAGAACGAGTAGTAGTCCCAGGAGACCGGATAGACGCAGAGTTTGCAGACACCTTTACTGACTTTGAGGAGGGAAAGGACACACTTCTCGTGTGTGCCTCATCAGAAGACCTTGGTATCCTCCCTGACAACTGTGTTGATGCAGTAGTTACCGACCCGCCTTACTATGACAATATCATGTATTCGGAGCTGTCTGAGTTCTTCTACGTATGGCTTCAAAAGATAGTCCCCGATTCATTTCAGACCACTTCGGCTAGGGCTTCGAGCGCAGACGAAAGAGAGATCCTAGTGCATTCCAAGATCGGCAAAGGAGATAGCTTCTTTGTAGACTCAATGACTCGTGTCTATACGGAACTCAATCGAGTGCTCAAGGATGATGGACTTCTCACGTTTGTATTCCAACACAAGCGGCCGAAGGCATGGTCGGCACTTCTTAGGATTCTGACTAGATCTGAGTTTCAGGTCGCGGCCATGTATCCAACTCATGGAGAAACCCCCAGCGGTGTCCGAGCTCACGGCATGAACTACAACACGATCCTTGTCTGCAGAAAAGGGATGGAAAGGACCCAAAGCCCGATTTCCATGGATGAATTGAGAGATAGAATCCGCACAGACGTGTTTCAAGTCCTCATTGACCATCCAGAGATCAATGAGACCGAAGCTCTAGTGCTCGCCATGGGGAAGGCACTCCAGATTTGCACTCAGGTTGCTGGATCGATAGACTTTGGCAGAGAAGATCAAACCGAAGAGCACTCTATGGGCTTCCTAGAGGACCTTGTGAGAGAGAGTATCACAAATCACTATTCCTGAGTAGTCCGCTCACAACAGATTTGATTGTGAGGACAATGGAACTTGAAGTAGATACTTGAAACCCAAGTCTTCACCATTCACGTCGTCCTTGCGCTTCAACGTTCCTGCGACACGCCTTATTCGCTCCGAGCCAATCTCTGAAACCGTCTTGAAGCCTGCCTCGTTGGCTCTTGAGTCTGCTGGTACTTCTTCGGGACTCTGGACCATGATGAACCTCCTATTGCCACCGTCTTCATGATTCAACTCGAGGACTGCATGAGCAGTAGTACACGATCCGGCGAAGAAGTCCAAGACGATGTCGTTGCTTCGAGATTCAGTGCTTAGACTTAGCATCCGCTTAATCAGTCGAACGGGCTTCGGAGTGTCAAATACTCCAACATCGCCGAAAATCCCTCGAATGCCACGTCGAGCCTCTTGATTGTCCCCGACCTCAGTGCGTTTCCAGATAGTTCGTGGAGTGACACCTGGCTTGACATCGGTTAAGAAACGCTTGAGTCTTGGCACATTGTTTCCTTGGTCACCGAACCAGACTCGATTCTCTGCGACCAGCGTGAGGAATGAACTCTTTGGCATCCCCCAACATCTTCCTCTCGGCGGTTCTACGATTCGACCTGAAGGGGTCATAATCTCATAGTCGTAGTTCTTGTTATACGTCCTGACCGTCATGTCGCTAGAGGTCCACGGTCCACGCGCGTCGCCATCTGGATTCTTGTAACGCGAGTCCACCTCTTTTGTACGTGGCATCAGGTTTGGACGCCAATTGTCCTTGCTGCGGGCATAGAGCAGAATGTAGTCATGATTGTCCGAGAACCATCTGGCATCATTCTGTGGCGAGAACTTCTTCTCCCAGACAATAGTGGCAACAAAGTTCTCCTCGCCAAACACCTCATTCATCATCATACGAAGATGATGGACTTCAGTGTCATCAATCGATACGAAGACTACGCCATCCTCCCTCAGCAGCTCACCTGCCAGTAGCAATCTTGGAAACATCATTGACAACCAGCCAGAGTGAGGATTCTCGTTTGAAGATGTATCAGCTCTAGTCTGGTGTTTGTCGCTGTAGACATAAGCCCCACCAGTGTTGTATGGGGGATCAACGTAGATCATTCTGACACTGCTGTCGTAAGATGACCGAAGCAGTTTCAGGACTTCTAGGTTGTCACCTTCGACAAACAGATTCTGAGTCCTGTCAAAATCGACTGACTGCTCAAGATTAGGTTCTAGTCTGAACGAGGACTGAGAGAGTGCACGCTCTCGTGCTTCTTCCTTTCCAGGCCATGAAAGAGTGCAAGTATAACGTCGCTCGGTCATTCTGCAGAGAACAAGGATTCAGGCGCTCGTATTTCAGTATTGTCAGCGGCCTGCGGACCTGCTGTGAATCATCCGAATGGACCTCTCCAGAGGAATGTTCCACGTGCAAGTTTCTTCTTCAAACAGATCAAGAGGATACGACGGCTTTACCAGAGGTGGATTGTGCAAGGTCTGAAAGAAGTAGGATGCGAGATGAGGACGAATGATGTCAAAGCCCCTCAGGAATCCCTTATGGTCTCTTGATGACAGACTGAAACGGATGCAGTACCGAGTTCTAGACTCCATCATGACGTACAGTTGAAATGGAAGTTGATAGAGGCTCCTAAGAACACCATCCACTGGTTCTTCAAGCTCTAGAAACATGACAATCATTCCATGGTCGCTGTACGGAGAGAACACAGACCTATAGCCCTTGATGATGCCTGTCTTCTCCATGCGATGGAGTTTCTTGTTGACCTGGGTCTCTGACAGACCTAGATGCTCTGATAGCTGCCTCTGAGTCATCTCAGAGTCTCTTGCAATGTGTTTGAGAAGGAGCACGTCCTTAGAGTCAAAGTCTACAATCCTAGGGTTGAGTTCCATGCTCGGGGGAGAACTCTCCTTGGCGTTCAGATTCCTATCGATCTGCGTGTACCATTCTGTCCAGTCCCAAGACCAGCTCGAGTCGGTGTTGAAGTATCTGTAGTCCGCCCTCTTGTACTCATAGTCAACGATGTCGAAGATATGGTAGTCGACTACAAGGTCCTCTTCCTGCATTACGTTCAGTAGTGTGCTCGTTGTGATTGGAGATGAGAGCGGATAGGCAGTCTGAGCGATGTAGCCATTGTACTTGCCATA
>JBHLRV010000241.1:0-3727 GCA_048882205.1 Candidatus Thorarchaeota archaeon
TCACCATCTTCTGTAGTACGGGGATGCTACCATGAGCATCGCAGGAAAAGAAGACTCGCGTCAAAGTTAAACCTCTGTAGGCCGGCGACCGAAATAGATATTTAAACGTTGCAGGACTCGCCCTATAAATCCGCTGTCCGAGAGGGTCCTGAGATGGATGGAGACGCCGAAGCTCAGATGGGCTTCGTGGAAGAGGCGCTAAGAATCATTGAGGAGGCGGACAAGGAGGGGATTGTCCTAAGACTCATGGGGGCAATAGCAATTAGACTCCACAGCCCCAGTTTCGCCCATCTTCATCAGGAACTCCGCAGAGAGATTACCGACATCGACTTCGTGGCGTATGAGAAACAAAGCACTAAGATCGAGAAGTTCTTCCAAAGTCAAGGCTACACGAGGAGGTTGTTGTCCTTCAGCTTCGCTATGGGAGGACGGATGATCTTCCTAAACGACGCCACTGGCCTACACGTTGACGTATTCTTGGACAGACTAGAAATGTGTCATAAGATTGAGTTCAAGAAGAGGCTCGAAATCGACAAGCCCACAATCCCTCTTGCAGAACTCCTCTTACAGAAGATGCAGATTGTAAAGATCAGTGAGAAAGACATCATTGATACAACAATGCTAGTCCGGGAACACGACATCGGCAACACAGATGAAGACATGATCAATGCCTCGTACATCTCTGAGATCCTGTCAAAAGACTGGGGATTCTACTATACAGTGACTACAAACCTGGCCAAGGTCGTTTCTCTGATGAACGACTTCGAAGTCCTGGAAGAACAAGACAAGCAAGTCATCACCAAGAGAATTGAAGAGATTCTTCACGCCATTGAGAGCAAGCCCAAGAGCCGTGGATGGAAGATGAGAGCACGGGTGGGCACCTCAAAGAAATGGTATAAAGAAGTCGACACGCCAGCGGCGTAGTTGAAGAACGACTACTGGCATTTCAGCCAAGATTGTGATTCCATCAAGGACCGCTTCCGGAGAGAACAGGGACTACTTCCTTTTCATGATCACAACTGTGCAGAAGTCCCCCTTTCTCTGAAGACCGGTTTCTCCGACATCAGGAGGTGTCTGGGTGACTAGATCGGGGTTGAAGCCCTCGACAAATCCGTGGTCGAAGAGCTCCAGAATCGGACATACGGTCTCGAGGTAGTCTCTGGTCAAGCCCCATTCCTCAAATGTGGGAACAAGGGTCGGCACAGGGCATGAGCGCCAATGCACCACGGCCTTATCTTCCGATATTTCGACAATCTCTGGATTGAAGACCTTCGTTCCTCCGAAGAGTTCTCCAAGGGTCTTGAGATCGTTCTTGCCCAAGGCCTTTGCAGCATTTCTGCCGGCAACATGGCCAGCCTCATAGTTCGCCTTCTTTATGTCCTCAAGTATCTCCTCACCGTACTTTCCAGGTAGTCTATGGATGAGGTACGACACTATCAGACATCTTGTTGCTATTTCTCCTGATACCCATTCATTGCACATCTCAAGTGGAACATGTTCATCGGCCATTAGTACAACACTCCTTCACTGTTTCTTTCCGAGTCTAGAATGCAATCTGGACCTTGATCGACTCGTTCTTCGCCTTGTCGAGCGCGACTTCGAAAGCATCTGCGGTTTGGTCCAGGGGAAACTTGTGGGTTATGATTGGTTTTGCATCCATCCTGCCATTTGCCAGCATCTCCAGGGAAAGTGCAAACTCTTTCATGTGCGTCCAATAACCATATCCCCAAGCACCGGTCAATCTCACTTCCTTCGTGATAAGGCTGAACATATTGATTTGCATGGGATTCAGGAAGATTCCGGTAGCCACAAGCGTACCTCGTCGTCTGAGCATGCTGACGCCTTCATCAAGTACCGGCGCTTCTCCTCCCACAGCTTCGATCACCTTATCGACGCCTCTGCCCGATGTGAGCTCCAGAATCCTCTCGACTACGTTCTCCTCACGCGCATTTATCGCAGCTGTGGCCCCGAACTGCTCCGCAGCTTTCGTTTGGAATCCATGTGTTCCTGTTGAGTATACTTCTCTGGCACCAGCAATCAAGGCTCCTTGCACTGCGAAGAGTCCTATGCTTCCAGCACCGAGAATGGCAACCGAATCCTCGCTCGATATCTCAGCCCTGTTGATAGCGTGTTCAGCAACTGCTATGCAGTCCAAAGTTGCTGCTTCCTCGAAAGACACGTTCTTTGGTAACTTGAAGCACTTCTCCGCCGGCACTGCGCAGTATTCTGAAAGACCTCCAATGTGGTAGAAGCCTATCAGACCTGAGTTTGCGCAAAGGTGATACCATCCGGCGTTGCACCACTCGCACTCGCCGCAGTTAACTGTAGGTTCCACACAGACCCGGTCACCTTTGGTAAGAGTCGTGACTCCTTCTCCAATTTCGTGAATCTCCCCTGCCAACTCATGTCCAGGAACGTACAGTTCTTCTCCCAGGACCGAATTGATCGGTATGAAAGTCTTCTCCTTATAGAGATGTAAATCGCTACCACAAATACCGACGGCTCGGACCTTCACGAGGACCCATCCGGGCTCCAATTTAGGGATGTCAATCTCTTCGACTCTGATATCCCTTGGACCATACAGAATTGCCGCTTTCATCTTTCCCATCTCGTCCAATCTCCCTGAGAAGACGCCGTGACCACGCGAACCACATAAACATTTCCTCCAAAAATGAGGTTGAAAGAAGTCATCGGGCCATATCAGAAGGGCACGCTGGAAATCGCGATGCCCTATGATGCAGCTCAGGTTGCTTTACGACCGCAAGAGGAAGAGTAAATAGCTCTCGTTGGACTAAGGAAGGCGATGAACTCTCGGACCAGTCGCTTACGCGATAGAATGTTAGATGCTAAGCCGACAATCTCATCTGAGAGAGCGAAACTATTCACAGATTATGTGAAGGTTCATGAAGACGAACCAACACGAATTCGACTTGCCAAAGCCTTCTCACACGTCCTCGCCAACATGACTCTTCGTATAGAGCCGGAGGAAATCATCGTTGGCAATATGGGGGCTACTCCGCGATCTTGTCAAATCTTCCCGGAGTACAGTTGGGAATGGATCAATGAGGAGCTAAATCGTTTCAGCAAGAGAAGGACGGAGAGATTTGAGATAGGAGAGAGTGACAAAGAAGCACTAAGAGAGGTTTTCGAGTACTGGCAAGGCAAGAGTACGTCCGAGAAGTGCAAAGAAGAAATGCCGAAAGAGTCGCAAAATGCTTCAAAGGCAGGACTGTTCACGATTGGTGCTCCTGGAACGGGAATAGGCCACGTCATTGTTGACTACCAGAGAGTTTTAGAAAACGGCCTTGAAGCCATAGCGACGGAAGCGGTTGAACGCAAGCAGCAAACCGAAGATCCTGGCCAGACCGAATTCTATGAGGCCGCCGAGATTGTGATTGCAGGAATAATCCACTACGCCAACAGATTTGCCGACTTGGCTGAAAGTCTTGCTAGCCAAGAGAAAGACGCGGCTAGAAGAGATGAGCTATCAGAAATAGCGGCTGTATGTCGCAGGGTGCCAGCCAAATCTGCAAGGACCTTCCATGAGGCAGTCCAGTCATTCTGGTTCATTCAGTTGCTAGTGCAGACCGAGTCAAATGGCCACTCTATTTCGACAGGGCGCTTCGACCAATACATGTATCCCTTCTACCAGGAGGGTATAGACTCGGGGGAGCTGACTAGGGAGAAGGCAATTGCACTCTTGGAGATGCTATGGATCAAGTTTGCT
>JBHLRV010000242.1:0-3716 GCA_048882205.1 Candidatus Thorarchaeota archaeon
TAAGAGCCGATACTATTGGGCAAACTGACAGGTGCCAGATTGAGCGTGGACAAGACGGGTGAATCGACATCAGAAACTGCTGAGCGCTTCTACATCCTGACAACATTCATGCTAGTAGTTGTCCTCATTCTTCCCTTTGCTTACCGTGTTGACATTGGTCCCGGTCCTGATTCAATCAGGGCTATGACTTGGGATTACGTTGAGGCCAGCTGGTATTCGGGGTTCAGACTCTGGAACCCCCTCGACGTACTACCTTATACTCTTCTTAGGCTCATCTTTGGAGTGATGTTGGCCAGAGCATACCTTGGCCTGACGACCGCAAGGAAGACTCTTTTTGTGGGGGTCTTGGCGGAGCTGCAACCATTGCTTCTATCTGGACCTCTGGTATTCCTGGTTGACTGGCCAGGCGATGGTGACCCTCTGGTGCCTCTGTACATCCCACTCCCAATCATGCTGATTCTTGGAGTGATTCTTCTTTTGATCTTCAAGCACAAGAAGGTCATATGACTGGAAATTGCTGGCATAACTAGAAATGGTGGACCACGCGAGATTTGAACTCGGAAACTCCTCCAAACCTTATTCAGAACCATCGTCAAGTAATCGACTGCTAGACTCACTTGCAATTACTTCTTGAGCAAGACTGTCCACAATTCGATTCAACTGCTCTCCCGTGTAGTCTTTGCGGAAAGTGACTATAGCCGTTTCCTCCAAAAGAAGAGAATAGAGAATCCCTCTGCCTTTGAAGTATGTGCCCCTTTCGACTGGAACTGTGAAATCACCCTCTCGTCTGGCTACCTTGATCTCCCCTATCGGATGAGAATACTCCCATTTCCATATGACCCTGGGAACTGCCACGCTTTGATCAAACGTTCTCTCAGATTGATAGAAGGCTACAAAGAAGAGTGTGTTCGAGCCCCATTGTGCAATAGCGTACACCGGATCCTTGTTCAACACTGCGAATTTACCCTCTATGAATGGCTCTGGAGGGGATATTTGTCGGAGAACATCCATGCCACGAAACAACATAGAACTCCCTGTACCATAGTATACAACGATTAGGATGCCAAGAGTTCCGATCGCGATAAGTGCGATGAACACAATCAACATAGTATCCCCAGGCAATCTGAATCGTGTAAGGACTATCGTGAAGAATAGTAGTGGAACTGCAACGCACATTATTGCACCAATGCGCATTCCTCTCTTGATAGATCCTCGGAACTCTTCTTCGGAACTTGATTCCAAATCGCTATGAAACTCTTTCACAGTAGTTCCCAGCTTGTGGGGAAACTCAGTCATGAGATGAGATAAGGTTTGGTGAGAAGGGAGGTGAAATGGTGGACCGGGCGAGATTTGGTGTTGCCACGAGGTCTTCATTTGTGTTTCCCTGATGATAATGGTCTCTTTCTCACGATAGGGGACTTCAAAGTACGTTGGAGGCGGAGCAGTGGGCGTGGGTCTATACTCTTCTCTGACTCCGATGAGAGTATATCCACAATGGACGCAGTACCTGCTATTGAGTCGGTCGAGTCTTCCTCACTTGGCACGGGTCCTCGATATCTCAGTCGGACTCTCTACTCCTACAGGCATCACGTCTTCTTTCTTCTGCTCAGGTAGATTGAAAGTCCAGCACACCCCAAGGCAGCCCATGAAGAAAAGGGTAGCACCCAGGAAGAACACGTCACTATAGGGGACTATACTGCCGAATACCCACCCAAGCAATGTTCCAATCGCCATCATACCACAGCCGACCAAGCCAAGCTTAGTCGAATATTCCCTTGCATTTCCCATAGAACCGCACCGTTTAGGTATAGGTGGTCAAAAAGGCTTTCAATCTATCTGTTTCTCATTTGAGTAAGAATTCCTATAAGCATTAGCCTGCATTGACACGAAAATGAGTGGTGGTGGACCGGGCGAGATTTGAACTTCTAGATTGGATCTCCATAGGATTTAACTGGGCTCTCAGCATTCACTTATTGCTGGATTGACAGCAGATTCGGAGGGTGGTGCACATTGGATCTTGACAAGAACACCCGAGTTCTGATTCTATTCTTCATTCTGACTTTCCTGCTGGCCATGGTTGCTGTGCTCCTTTGGCTTTCACTACCTTTCATTTTTCTGCAAATCCTGCTACCATGGGCTCCCAACATAAGTGCAATATTACTTGTCTTCTTCTATCTGAAAGAGAAGTCAGGAGTCCGCAGACTTGCCAGTGGATGGAAGAAGTGGAGAGTCAGTTTCAGATGGTATTTACTGGCACTCTCTCCTATGTTTGTCTTCTTCCTATCAGTAGGAATCTATCTTGCAAGCGGCGGCATCCCTCCAGGTCCCGATCCAACTCCTCTTCTTGGTCTCAGTTTTCCTGAGTTGGCAATACTAGCGATTTTCACGGGTGCTACTGGTGAGGAATTGGGCTGGCGTGGATTCGCGCTTCCAAAGCTTCAGATGCGATATAGTGCGTTGACTTCAAGTTTCATACTTGGTTTCTATTGGGGAATCTGGCACATTCCCGTATGGATTCTCACTGGTTTACCATTCACAATTGAATCCACGTTCTTCTTTGTAGCAAACACGATTCTCTATTCTGTAATAATCACATGCATCTGCAATAATACGAGGGGAAGTGTTCTCTTAGCAAGTATGTACCACTGGTCAGTCAATGTATGGGGCAACTATGTGACCTCACACTTGGGGCTTATTTCATGGGAAACAATGAACTGGATAATGACACCGATCACTGCGATCATTGCGATCATCCTACTTGTTGTGTACGGAACTGAAACGCTATCCAAAGATGCGAGTCTCAGATTTCCAGAGCTGATAGAGCCAGAACCCGAACCAGAGGTCGTGAATGCCAAACAATCTGATCATATCTAGTTGAAGATTGGTGGACCGGGCGAGATTTGAACTCGCGACCTCCTCCATGCCAAGGAGGCGATCTACCGGGCTGATCTACCGGCCCCTGTGGTGATTCGCCTTTCCTGATGGAACGGTTAAAAGAATTGTGGAGTGCAACCAGAATCCTTTTTGTTTATCATGCGTCAGAATACATTAGGGAATAGGCTGACAGACCTAAAAAAGAGGTCAAAGGCGTACGAGCGCTTTGAATACTACATGTTTGAGATGAAGGACGACCTCAGCAAGTCGTTGTTCGATACGATAGACACGAAGATAATCTATGCCCTAAGTGATGAGGAAAAGGCGACTGCCCAGACAGTCCTCACGGCGGCATTGGAGAAGAAGTTCGATCGTCGATGGCTCTGGGGTCTGGAGAAGTTCAAGACCAAAGAGGCATATGACTTTGTGATGAATCTTTATGACACTGAGGAAATCATCTACATCAAAGTGCAGTATGCAAAGTCCCTATTGTGGATGAACCCAGATGCCCCTGTCTTGGATCTTGTCCAACAGGTTCTCAGGTCTGATGAGTCATTGGACACGAGAATGAAAGCATTAAGCGTCCTTTATCCCCACTATGATGCAAAGCTTGACAATGAAGAGCGACACCAGATGTACCTCTCCATATTATTTGATTCCATGGTAGATGAAGCTGAAAGAATCCGCTTCTTCGCCTATTGGATATTGAAAAGATACCTTAAGATGAAAGAGTTCACACCTATCGACGATCCTGTTCTCAACACGCTAAAGTCAGAAGAATATGAAACGGCGGTACAGCTCTTTAAGGACAGAATCCAGTCAATCAAGGTTACTCCAATATC
>JBHLRV010000243.1:0-3701 GCA_048882205.1 Candidatus Thorarchaeota archaeon
GATTGAAACCATGCATGACCTTCATGGGATTGATATACTTTCGACGGCGGAGGGCACAGTACACGATTACGTCGAGATGGGCATGGATAGTTTCACAGCGACGAAACCGCCTGATGGAATAGTCTACGTTCTTGAGATTGACGGAAAAGTGGAGGGGATGGGAGCACTAAGAAGAATTGGCGGAAAGATTGGAGAGATCAAAAGAATGTACATTCGTCCAAGACACCGTGGAAGGGGTCTTGGGAAACAAATGTTGAGGACTCTGATTGAGAAGGCGGTGGAGTTCGGATATAGTGCTCTAAAACTTGAAACAGGGGATTTCATGAAAGCAGCACAGAGTATCTACAGGTCTGAAGGATTCGAAGCAATAGACATGTATCCAGAAACTGAGGTTCCAGAGCCCTATCAACCTCACTGGCTGTTCATGGAGAAGCGGCTATAGGCCTAGTTTCATAGCCGCCGGAAGGCAATCTTTAAATGCGAACTCTATGCAGATTTCTTCTCGTAGGCGCATGTGAAGTACATGTGCAGTTTTATCATTCAAGCATTCATTTGAATTACCTGAGTAGATGGAGAGACTATTATGAGTCAACAGATCCCGGTCCTGGTTTTGAGGGAAGGCACTGATAGAACTCGTGGACGTGATGCTCAGAGGAACAACATCATGGCTGCGATTGTGATTGCAGAGGCTGTCAAGTCTGCGCTGGGTCCAAAGGGTATGGACAAGATGCTCGTGGACTCTTTCGGAGATGTGACAGTTTCAAACGATGGTGCCACTATACTGAAAGAGATGGACATTGCGCATCCGGCTGCTAAGATGGTAATTGAAGTCGCAAAGACTGTGGACTCGGAAGTTGGTGATGGTACGACCACTGCCGCAGTGCTCACAGGGGATCTTCTGAAACAGGCTGAAGCCCTTTTGGATCAGAAGATTCATCCCACTACTATCATCAGCGGATATCGTAAAGCAGCTGAGAAAGCGCTTAAAGTCATCGACGAAGTTGCAGAGAAGGTTGACCCCGAATCGAGCGAGTACAAGAGAGTCTTAACAGATGCCGCCAAGGTGGCCATGTCCAGCAAGTTTGTTTCGACTTCACGTGAGGGACTTGCCAAGACCGTTGTGGAGGCTGTCCTTTCGATAGTTAAGGACCTTGGCCCCGACGAGGAGTTAGACATCGACGACATTCCACGCCAAAAGCAGGAGGGGATGGCAGTTGACGCCACCGAGCTGGTGAAGGGTATAGTTCTAGACAAGGAGATTGTGCATCCTGGTATGCCAAAGAAAGCTGTGAACGCTAAGATTGCGTTGCTTGAGAGCCCACTAGAGGTAACTAAGACCGAGTTCGATGCCAAGATATCCATAAGTGATCCGACTTCGATGCAGAGCTTCCTCGATGAGGAAGAACGGATGCTGAGGAGCATGGTAGACAAGATTGTCGAAGCGGGTGCGAATGTAGTCATTGCGCAGAAGGGCATTGATGACGTGGCGCAGCATTATCTTGCTAAGAATGGGATTCTTGCAGTACGTAGAATCAAGAAATCTGATGTTGAGCGACTCCACAAGACCACTGGCGCAACTATAGTTTCCAAGATTCAAAACCTCACAAAGGACGACCTTGGCACCGCAAAGCTAGTCGAGCAGAGGACTGTAGGCGAGGACAAGATGTTGTTTGTGGAGGGCACTCCGAAATCCTCTGTTGTGACCATAATTGTAAGGGGAGGCACAGATCACATCGTGGATGAGGTTGATAGAGCTCTCAACGACTCATTGTATGTCGTCCGCGATGTTGTGACCCACCCATATGTCACCTACGGAGGTGGAGCACTGGCCGCAGAGATCTCCAAAGAGTTGCGAAACTTTGCTGACACACTTGAAGGCAGGGAGCAGTATGCAGTCAATGCATTTGCAGATGCCGTAGAATCACTTCCATCGACCTTGGCTGAGAACGCGGGTTTCGATCCCATTGATGTTATCGTCAGCCTTAGAACCGCCCACACAGAGGGGAACGTTACCCACGGTATCGATATAGATAAGGGGAAGGTCGGTGACATGAAGAAGGCACGAGTTGTCGAGTCAGCACTTGTGAACAGGCAAATCGTGATGTCAGCTGCTGAAGCTGCTCAGATGATCCTGAAGATTGATGATGTCATCAGTTCCAAGGGAGCCGACCTGGGCGGCCCTGGGGCCGGTCCGGGCGACGACTTCGATGGCGACGACGACTAGCAACAGCCCAACGCATCACAGAGCAGGTGTGCCACATGTCAAAGGGCTCTAAGAAAGAGAAGACCAAGAAGAAGGACGAAGAAACCTCTGGCGTAGAACTGGAGATTCTTACAAACATCCCTGGAGTCGGTCCAAAGACGGCTGAGAAACTACTTGAAGCAGGATATGGCAATCTTTCCAAGATTGCGTCTGCAGGTTCAGAGGAACTAGCTGCCGCCGTCCCGGGCCTAAGCGTAGCCAAGGCCAACGAAGTCATCCAAGCAGCGGCGAAGCTCAAGGAGGATGTGGAGTCCGGGAAGATCGACTTGACTGCAAAAGGCAAGAAAGCCAAGCGGAAGAAGGCTCCAGAACCTGAACCAGACGTTCATGAACTTCCTCCTGCAAAGGAAGTTGCCAGAGCAAAAATCCGGTCAAGTCTCAAGACTGGACTAGAGCAGGACAAGGTCAAGATGGGAATTCCAATTGGGCCAAAATGGTTGACGAAGTTTGAGAAGGCCCGGATCATCGGGGCCCGAGCCCTTCAAATCTCCATGGGTGCACCGGTTCTCATACCAACAAAGACCGCTCCTTCTGGGCTCTTCGCTCTTGCTGAGGCAGAGCTGCGAGCACAAGTACTTCCATTGACTGTTCGCAGAACTTTACCAACCGGAGAGCATTTTGACGTGCCGTTATCCAGACTGCTTGAGAACACGAGGCTCGACTAGTTCTTGCCTCGTCTTCTTCTACTTTATCTTCAATTGATGTGCAATTAGGCAATTCCTTAAATGGAAGCAAGGTCTCCTCGCAAGGTCCTCCTCTAAGAGTGGTGACCGAACATGCAAGAACTACTCCTCAGTCCGGACATAGTAGTCAGGTTCTTGATTGGATTCGCAGTCGGGGCACTGATAGGCCTAGAGCGTCAGAAACGTATGGTAATGGAGTCAACCGCGGGTGTAAGGTCCTTCGGACTGTTGAGTCTATTCGGTACAATCACTGCCTACACCTACACAGTCACAGACAATGTTGTCATCATGGTCTATGCGATAGCAGTCTCTACTATCCTGATTGCGGTTCAAATCACATACAAGATGTTCAGAACCATGAGAAAGGGGATGACAACGTCTATCGTGCTGGCGATAGCATTCACATTGGGGGTCCTCGTCGGTCTCGATGCACCGCCGCCTCCCGGACAGCTCGTCGGCCCACTTCAGGTCTTGGCTATGACGGTAGCATTCCTAGTGTTTCTAGTCCTAGGTTTCAAGCAGGAGTTTCAAGCACTCGTAGCAGTCATCAGCCGAGATGAGATGATTAGTGCAGCGGAGCTTGGCGTCCTGATCCTGTTCTTCTGGCCGCTCATTCCGGAGTCAGTGCAAATATGGACCATCACACTTCCTGCACAGCAGATATACCTCTTGGTTATCCTGCTTCTGTCTATCAGTTTCGTAAACTACATACTCGTCAAGAAGTTTGGTAGCAAAGGGCCTTTCTTCTTTGGGTT
>JBHLRV010000244.1:0-3686 GCA_048882205.1 Candidatus Thorarchaeota archaeon
CTCTGAGTTGAGTAACCATGGCATTTGAGGCGAAACTAGAGTTTGTACCATTGGACCGAACCCAGAAAGAGGAAATTGAGAGTCTTCTCCCCATTGAGATCGGAATGTTTGGGGGAAGCGGCAACTATGATCCTACCGTCATTGAAACCCCGATGGAGATCAAAGTCTTCACCCCGTATGGGGGACCATCGGACCACTTCATCGTAGGTAAAGCAAGAGGACGAAGTTTTGCGTTCTTAGCAAGACACGGTCGAGGACATGTACTCCCTCCACATGCAATCCCCTACAGAGCCAACATCTGGGGAATGAAATCGCTCGGGGTAAAGAGAATCATCAGTCCTGCCGCATGCGGCAGTCTTCAACCGGACAGGATAAAGCTTGGTGAGTTTGTGATTGCAGACCAGATATTCGATAGGACTTTCGGACGAAGGATGGACACATTCTTTGACGGCGGCCCCATTGGTCATTTGCCATTCGGAGAACCTTTCTGTCCAGAGCTTCGTAAGGTGGCATTCGACACAGCAGGCAAGATCGGCTACAAAGTCCACGACAAGGGCACATATGTCTGCATAAACGGACCACGATTCTCGACAGCAGCGGAATCAATGTTCTATCATGGTCAGGGTTGGGAAGTCATAGGAATGACCGCCTATCCGGAGGCTGCGCTGGCAATGGAGGCAGGGATGTGCTTTGTCAACATCTCGATGCCAACTGACTATGATGTACATGGAGAGGAACACGTGACACATGAACTCGTCCTGAAGACAATGTCGGAAAATGTCGAGAGAGTACGAAAGCTCACCTTTGAGATGATCGACGGCATTCCAAAGAAAGCAGGATGCGATTGTCAGACCAAGATGAAAGGCGGTCTCTTCTGAAGGCAAACAAAGACGTGAGTTCCAAATTCTGCAGACCCACGCCTCAGTCTTCTAGGGACGGTAATGGCCAGAATAACAGCGGACTACCAGTCGTCATCGTCTTCCCATTCATCGTCTTCCCAGTCTTCTTCCTCAGTGAACCAATCTTCATCGTCGAAGGACAAAGAGTTCACCTCGCACATGGTGCTGCTTCATTCTGAGATAAGCCTACCTTTTGCCACACCAATGTTCGCACCAAAGAAGTATTAGCCTTCTCGCTGCTCAGAAATCACAGGTGTCCACAGAATGCTAAGAATTGCAGTCGGTCAGATGGAACCCAAGATTGGTGACCCCAATGGCAATCTGACCAAGATGGCGACCGTTCTTGACAGCGCCGCTGAGAACGGAGTCGACGTTCTCGTACTGCCCGAGCTCGTGAACTCCGGCTATATATTCGAGAACATTGGCGAAGTCGATGAACTAGCTGAAACAATTCCAGAAGGCCCATTCTCTCAGATGCTGCTGAAGTGGTCTGCGAGGAATGCTCTTGTGGTGGCGGGTCTGTGCGAAAGAAGAACAACCGGCTTCTTCAATTCGGCAGCAATCTTTGCAAATCGAGAGCATCTCTCAACCTACCGAAAGATCCAATTGTTTGATCGGGAGAAAGAGTGGTTTGAACCCGGAAACGAGGAGCCGCCTGTAGTTGAGTTCCGCGGACATCGATTTGGAGTAATGGTATGCTTTGACTGGTCGTTTCCAGAACTCGCAAGGATACTTGCTTTGAAAGGCGCACAGATTATTCTCCATCCTGCCAATCTGGTTCTCCCCTATTGTCCCGATGCGATGGTAACGAGGTCGATTGAGAATCGGGTCTTCACTGCCACAGCAGGAAGGATTGGTGATGAGAGAGGGGTCTGCTTCATCGGCGGTTCTCAGATAACGACACCAAAGGGAGTGGTCATGCTCCGGATGCCTGAGGACGAGGATGGAATCTCTTGGGTGGACGTGGATTTGGCTGAGGCCGAAAACAAGGCAGTTACGAAACATAATGATGTCTTTGAAGACAGAAGACCTGAGTTGTACACGCGACTCACTGAGATTCCTTAGTCTTACTCGGGATACGTCCCCGCCACTCCTCAGCTGGATACTTGTCAGCGTTCTTCTCCAACTTGTCAAGTATCGCACGTGTGGGACTAATACCAGCAGTGTCGGCGATTCTTAACAGATAGATCATGACATCAGCGAGCTCGCCGGCCAACAACGCCCGATAGTCGTCTTTCTCCAGATAGCTCTCAACCTCTTCATCAGTGAGCCATTGGAAGAGCTCCAGCAATTCTCCGAGTTCTATGGATGCTGAAACTGCTAGAGCAGCAGGTTTCTGAAATGACTCCCAGTCGCGAGCGCGGACAAATTCACGGACAAGCGTCATCAAGTGTTCTAGGGATTGTCTGTCCAGTTCTACGTCTGGTGTCAATCGGCTTTCTCCTCAGCGTAGGAACGTCTCACAATCCACATACTGTAGACTGCGAAGATGCCAATGAGTATAGTCAATGATACGAGAGGCGTGTCCAGCCCGTACAGAAGAGAACCTCCCGTCATCGCCCAGCTGATAGTATCGACAGTTCCAACTCCAGATGTAATCAGTATCGCTATAATGAATGCAGCCCCTATGTAGCGCGCTCTGGTCTGCGATTTGACCCACGCCTCCAAGGATAGAGCTATCCCCACTAGCGCGAAGATCATCGAAACGTAGTATCCTAGAATAAGGTAGTTGTGTTGAAACCAGACTTCAGCAGGCCATGGAAGAATAACAGCAAATCCAACGAGAATCAATATGAATGTCACTCGCGGCCAGGGGTCAGCTACGAAAGCCTCCAGTCTTTCACCAGCCGGACGGCGAGGTACGACTTCTGATGAGGATTCCCAGTTCTCGTATTCATCATCATCCTCATATTCTTCGTCATCCTCATATTCTTCGTCATCGAACTCGTCGTCTTCCTCGTCGTCATAGTCCTCTTCAGAATCGAACTCGTCGTTGAACATGGAGGCATCCTCTTCTGTTTTGTGACCTGTCGTGTGTGCGGCTCCGTTAAAACCCTTGTTGTCAGCTGGATTCACAAGCATCCCTTTTCTACGATTAATCGCAGTACAGGACAAACATTCGACCGAAGAATGGTTAAAACAATCTGTTCAGAAACGCGAGTAGGGTGTTCGATCTATTGAGTGCTGAAGACCAGCTACTAGAGGCAGAGGCGCTGCGCCAAGAGGGGCAGTACACACAAGCCATAGAGGCGTATCGTGCCGTTCTAAACATTGACCAAGAGAATCTGGATGCACTCAACGGGATGGGATTGGTTCATGTACTTGTGGGAGAACAGAATCTGGCCATTAATGCCTTTGAACTTGCCATATCGATTGCCCCATATGACTACAGAGGCCACAGCAATAAGGCTGAAGCGTATCTCTCAATCGGTGGATTCCAGGATGCGTTATCAGCCGCAGACACTGGCTTAAAGCTCTCCCCAGAAAGCGGAGACCTCTGGACCAAGAGAGCTCGGGCCTTAGAGAGCATGATGCGTATCCAAGAGGCCGTAGACGCCTATAATGAGGCCATAAAGTACGATTCGGAAAACCCGGAAACTTGGAAAGCGCTGGCTCTCTGTTTTGATGCACAGCAGAAGTGGACTGAAGTCGCCAGAGCATACAGGATTGCGGCAGGACTCCATGAGAAGCGCGGAGAGAATGGCGACGCCGATAGTTGTCATAAATTCGCCGAGCTTGCCGAAAAATCGTAGTCGTTATCCAGTGCGTCGGAATGTGAGGCGGGCC
>JBHLRV010000245.1:0-3678 GCA_048882205.1 Candidatus Thorarchaeota archaeon
AGTTCCAGGTTGACTGCAACGAGTCTGACGAGTTGCGGGTCCATGAATGGATCGACTTCTCGTCCTTCCTCTGGATTCACTACATCTATGAATGTTGTCGCAACTTTTTCGCTTATCATTCATTTTTCCTCCGATTTTACGTTTGAACGGTCTTTCTTTACCAGGGTCCTGGGCTTGCGAATGGGTTGTTCATTCTCTTTCTCTCCTCCGAATATACCTCATCTCTCTCATGAACGGTCTATCCATACCAATCACGCTCAGCCGGGAAGTAGATCGACTAGTGAGACTCATCCAGTCGTTCTACCCTAGTTCCCACTATAGAGTGGGAATCGACTAGAACGGCACTGGATCTTTACATGGCGGCTGCACTACGCTTGATATGCCGCGCACAACTCCAATAGACAACAACTCTAGAGCAACACGACTCTCGGTCATGTTCTCATAGAGAGTTCTCATCTCGTCTGAGCTAATCGTTTTCACCTCCGTCGATTGGTGTATGATATGGATTGGACTATGTTCCAGGCGAATAGATTTACTAGGTTCAATAAAACCTGTCGGTTCTTGTCTTATCCTCATATGTATGTGGATATTCATGACTAGTATCATCTCTTACCTAGATCATTGTCACGGATGACATCCAAGCTTCCAGCGCACTATCCACATAATAAGAGGTGGAGTTTGGACTCAACGGTCAAGAACTGGCGCTAGGGCTACCATTAAGCACATCTCAAATCATGCTATTTCTTCTCTGACAGACATCGCCGAAAAAGGAGCGCAGAGGTATATTATTAACTAAACAAACGGTCACATCAGACAGTAGGAAGCTCTCGCATTGAAACCACTCGGAGTAGGCGAACTCAGGCTATTGAGGAAACTTGTGATTAATCCTTCACTGACTCAAGCAGAGTTAGCCCGTGACCTAGATGTGACAAGATCGGCAGTCAATCAAATCTGGAGCAAACTCAGAAAGGAGCGAGGACTATCAGTTCGCAGTAGTCTTGACTACGGAGAGCTTGGTCTAAGATTCATCTTCGGCTGGGCCAGAGATCGAGAGGGGTCTGAGATCCTTCCTAAGTTCTCAAGATGGCTCGCCTCAAGCCCTCTTACTGCTACCAGAATGAAGTCAGTCATGTCGTCCATGATGGACAGCCGAGTATACTTCGAGGCACTTCTTCCGCTCGATCAGAAAGGACAATGGTTCTTAGATCAATTGGAACGATTTAGAAAGAAACCGTACAATCTCTCACTGGTCTATGGTGCTGCCACCAATGTTGGCAATCACATGAATCTAGGACTCTTCGACGGTCGCCTGTGGGAGGTGATTGATGGTTTCAGATTCGGCGCTACAATTGACTCGGCCAAAGGATATGCTGATGTCTTTCCGGATGTGCGAACGTCAAGACAGAGCGAACCGATGGAAGCGAGTCAGGATGACCTGGTCATCGCCTCCCTGATCGAGCAAGACTACCACACTCGCTCTCAGGAACTGGAGAAGAAACTCAGAAAGATCGACGGGACATCGCCGTCGGAAAGAACACTCAGACGGAGGCTTGCCCGTGTCAGATCAAAACAAATCGTACCATATGTGAGCATTGAGAACATAGGTCTCAGCCAAAGAATAGCCATCTGTATTGAAGAGGAAGAGCCCAGTGACTCAAGCCTCTCTCGTTTGCTTCAGGTACAGGCCACAACGCTTCCAAAGGCCAAAGTTGTCCATGACCAGAAGCTCACTGCTATCATTCTCGACCTTCCTGAGTCTGCATCTTGGTTTGCCATATCGCAGGTTCTCTCGGAGTCCGCAGGTGTTACCTCAAAGATGTGCACATTTATAGCAGAGGATTTTCAGATATGGAAAGGACTCGAGAGTCTCATACAGTTTCCAGCCAAACACAGGAAGAAGAAGGGGCTCTAGGCGTCTTCGACGCCACGGATGGCTCACTGAGCATCAGGAGATGTTACTCAGAGATTGAACACGTCTGGCAGTGATTCCTTGCGAATTCGAACTCCATACGACGACATGATTCCATCAGTCCCTGAGCCATCAGCAAGATTCTACATCGATATGATGAGGATATATCTCGGACTATACGAGGGCGTCTTGTCAGTAGAAGATGCGGTCAATGCGGCTGACACGCTAAAAGAGAATCCCGAGTATGCGAAGTTCCCTGTTGATCCAACCGTTATTCCACTTACCGAAGAGTTCAAAGAAAGGATTCTGTCCAACCTCCTGACGCTTAAGAAATTCAACCTCTTCACGAGGGACTCAATCAGATCGGCGTTTACTTTCGCCCTGCTTACGCCTGAAACCCCGATCAATGAAACTGACTTCCAGATGCTCCGTGTCCTTGAAGTGGATCCTCTATCAACCCTTGTTGATGCATCCAGCAAGATTGGAGCAACTCCAAGAACGGCCGCAAGATCAATAGAGCGTCTCGAGCGGAATCAGTTTCTTCGAGTCAGTGCCTTTATGGACATGACTTCGTTTGGCGCATATCCTTACATCCTATTCTTCACTCTAGCAGACGGTGTGGATTGGGAAACCGTTGAGAAAGGGCTTGCGTTGTTTCCATTCACAAAGAACATTCTCAAGACCACGACGACGGATTTGGGATACGTGTCATTCTTAATCCCAGGCCCTGCGAAGAGTCTTGATCTTTTTACTGAGCACATACGCGACATCTCTCCAATACTCTTCGACTATTCAAGCCTTCATGTACAAGAGGCCTCGGGGGCAGACACCAATCTCTCCCTCTTCAAGAATGACCAATGGCGTTTCTCGGACACAGTGCTGAAGGTCGCGGAAGGACAGATTCCTTCGAAACACGATAGCACAATCAAGCTGCTGAAGTGTAAGGAGTGGCAAGGTGGTCTTACCTCGGAGGACTTCATTGTCACCTCAGAGTATAGCAAGGCTCTTCGTGACCCGCCTAGAATTCTCAGAGAGAAGCTTCGGATGGAGGGGTGGGAGATTGAAGCGAAACAGATTACACAATCGATTCGCAAGTCTCATGACCGCAATCTGATTCTCCCCTTCATTAGTTTCAGAGGGTTGGGTCTATCCACCAACTTCTGTTTTGAGATAATCTGTGACATAGCCATTCGAAACCAAATCCTAGAGGCCATTGTCCACCTCCCCTCGGTCATCTATTTCCTGTCATCCAGGGGCATCATTGTGTGGGCTCAAGTACCAAGTCATCACCAAGTTGAGTACTACCGAATGTTTCGCTCGCTTGAGAACTTGGAAGGGGTAGACTCAGTACAGCCAATAATGACAATAATGTTGAAAGGTTCTCGGTCGGAGCTGGATTTCGTACGCCTTTGGAAGTTCGGTTCTAGGGGTTGGACTGTCGACTCTGACCTTCTAGATCTCGCGAGCTGTTTTCCGTATTAGAGCTCCAGCGAGCTTCATGCGCACGATAAGCTAGAGCCTTCTCTCATGTATCTCTCGGAACACTTCAGTCATTGCTCCTCTCCAGTCACCTGAGAACGGTGGTCCCAGCAACACTTCAGTCATCCCCATCTTCGCAAGCGTTTCGAATCCGTCTACCATGTGTTCTAGTTCGCCGCTGATTGAGAACATATCTTTAATCTCCTGGTTCACATAGGGTGCGCCTGCTGATGGACCCGACTCAGAAACTGCTTTCCGGATCTTCTCAACACGATGCCTGTCAACTTCAA
>JBHLRV010000246.1:0-3672 GCA_048882205.1 Candidatus Thorarchaeota archaeon
CACTGTACCACTTCCACACATAGGATCTAGAACCTGATGATTCCACTCAGAGTATTTTCGGATTAGATAGCGTGGTAGCTCTGGGAAGAACTTGGCTGGGAATTTGTGGATTCCGTGCGTTAAGAAGGACTGGTCTCGGCTAATTATCAGGATTCTTGCATGATTGGGAATAGAGATATCGGGGTCGATGTCTCCTTGGAATTCAAGAGGCTCTTCCTCGCTGTCACCGGAGCTATCCAAAGGTTGACTGCGACTAGAAGGGGTTCCCATTCAGATTCTTCTCCCAAGTGGACTGCAGACTGTTCTCTGTCAGCTGCTGCTCTTGACATAATAAGGTCGCCGCTCTACGGTGCTTCATCCGCGCGGAAAGCTCTCTCACCTCGATAGAATGAAGGTGATAGTGCGGGCGTATAATGAATTCTTCACATGCTGTCTGCTATGGCCTTGTCAAGTCGATCAGCGACGTTGTCGATGTCTTCCTTAGTTATGATATAGCTGGGAGTGAACCTTAACACGTTCTGACCAGCACCGAGAATCCACAGCCTATGTTTCTGGACTGCATTCTTGAGAATCCTGTTTCTCAGCTTGGGAGCCTTCTCCTTTGACTTCTTGTCCTTCACAAGTTCGACGCCGGTCATTAGGCCGATTCCTCGAACGTCGCCGACGACCTCGTGCTTATCCTTCAGTTCATTGAGCCTCTTTCTGAGGTAGACCCCTTTCTCTGCATTCTTCTTGAGGAAATCGCCATCTTCAATGTTCTTCAGAATCCACAGAGAGAGAAGGGACATCTTCGGCTCCGCCGAGAAGGTTTCAGAATGACGCGCGCCTGAGGTGTACATTGGTGCCGGACCAATGGACGCACCCATCGGATAGCCACCTCCGAGAGCCTTGGCCATCGAGATATAGTCCGGAACGACACCGTGATTCTCAACCGCGAACCATTTGCCAGTGCGTCCCATTCCGGCCTGTACCTCGTCAGACATGAAGAATGCGCCGGCCTCTTTGGTGACCTCATACATGCCTTTGACAGCTTTTGCCGGGGGCACAATCAGTCCACCTTCGCCACAGATTGGTTCCATGACTGTGGCAGCGATATCATCACCCTCAACCTGTAGGGCATATCTCAGTGCTTCTACGCACTCCAAGTTGCAGTCCTCTACATTCTGACCGTAGGGACAACGGTAGCAGTATGGATAGAAAACGCGAATCACGTCTACACCCTGTGGAAATCCAGACTTGTGTTTGGAGTTCGTGGATGTGAGTGCTAGAGCATATCCTGTTCTCCCATGGAAGGCGGGCCTAAAAGTGACAAATCTACGCCGACTTGAGAGGTCCATCGCAGATTTCATGCAACCCTCTACAGCGCGACTCCCCGATGTGGTGAAGACGACACGCTTCTTATGACTGCCGGGGCTGATCTTGGCCAGCTTCTCGGCAAGCAATGTCTGAGGAATCGCATCGAAGTCCATGCCAGGGAACTCACGAATTACATCGTTGATTCTAATCTCAAAGTCAAGATACGGTGTATACTGCAGTCCGAAGGCTCGGACAGCTACTCCGCCTGTGACGTCAAGATACTCTGTTCCCTCGACGTCGTAGATCCTCACACCTTCACCCCTAGTATGGTCAAGGCAGCCATAGATATCTCTGTCTTGAGTCGTGATAGCCAAAGCCTCAGCAGCTCTCTTCTTCCAATAGTCATTCGTCATCTTTGCTGAATCAATGTCTTCAAACCCAAGCTCCTTGAGAATCTGAATATGCTTGTCATCCATTACGCTCACTTCGCGAAGCGGTTGCGTCGCCCGAGCTGCAACTCCATTATCTAACTTCCGGATACGGCGTAATCACTTCGTATTGAGGTGACACCATAGAAAAAGACAGGAAAGAGCGGCCGGGAGATCCCGTATCCGCTCAATTCGATATTACTCTAGTCATCTACCTACTTGACTACGTAGAGTATGGCTCCAATGATTACGAGTATGGCAGCGACGCCACCGCTCACAATCAGCATCAGCACTCCGAGAATCAAAAGAACAATCCAGTTGTTGTCGAACTTCAGTGCAGGTATGTTGAGCACACCGCTGGTGGCCAGTACAATCAGGGATAGGAGAACTAGAATTATCCCCTCGACCAAAGCCTCAAGGACACCCAGACCCCACAGAGATAGACCATAGGTCCCGATTCCTGCGGCGATTAGAATCCCGAATAGGAGGCCGATAATGCCCCCAAGGACTACGAGTAGCTCGCCAATTTTCTTCAAGTTTGCCATTCCTTAACATCTCCTTGTTCTAACTCTTAGTGATTACCAAGATTCCGGCGATGAGAATCATCAAGCCAGCAAGTGTTCCCGCGTTCATTAGCCAGCCGATGATATCAAAGCTGACATTGCGAAGAACGATGACGATAGCTATGAACCCGAATACCGCCAGAAGAATGCCGTTTCTCGCCACCCTCCAGTATACATACCCGGAAGCATCGACGGAGAGAACGGCAATCAAGATGAGCGTAATCGCCAAGACCGCTTCTATGACGCCTTCAAAGTCCCCACCTAGAGCCTGGTTGATTCCGCTGATGAGCATCTGGAGAGCATACACCAATAGGACCAGAGCGCCTAGGAGAGTGAAGCCTTGCGCGGCGCCTTCGGCTTTACATCCCATGTTATCATGTCCCCAACTAACGTTCTATGACACGGATGTGCTTTGGCACATACGCCCACATCGTCTGAACCCGAGCAGAGGATGGACAATGATAAAAGTATCGCTTCTCGGAGACCCGCTTCGAGCGATTCTCGATAGTCGAGGGGCGTAATACATAGGATTGTATTCGATGGCAGACCACCTCTTCATGTACGAAAGTGAACTGGGGTGACCAAGACGCGATATCCCACATATGAAGGGAGCAAGTCCTCGGAGCGCTCAGTAAGACTGGATCGCACAGAAGGGCACATTGTCATTGAGGGGAGAGCATATCCCGCTAGAGAACTTGTGGAAGCGCTTGCGCAATCTGGATATACTGAACTAAAGGCAGTTGGTGACTCACTCATGCTTGGCAGGAAACGCATAACCCCCATTTTCAAGTCCCGACAGGATCGAGCAATGGCCAGTGTCTGCCATGGCAGTCTGGCATTCTGTTGTCCTCTATCGAAGAGATGTGCAGAGCGAGATCGTGCACTGGAGATGTTGGGCCTAACTCCCGATGAATATGGGCGAATGAAGAACGATTCACACCTGAGGTTCGTCGAGTCCGCAAGAGGGCTGTCCACTGTAGATGATTCTCTTACATATGACGAGCGGCGACACAGATTAGCAAACGAGCCCGCAATTGACCGAGGTTATGGCTCGGACGACTATCGTAGGGACTTCGATTCACTTGAACGCGCTGTCCAGCCTTATGACCGAGCTTCTGAGAGAGCGTCTGATCCATGGATACGAGGTCGTGACACGTCGCATCCACGGGATCATCCTTCTCTTTACACAGAAAGTGACCAATCAGACTCGTATGCGGACCTAAGCAATCTCTTTGTGGATGAACACAAGTCACGAGGAGGTCATACATCTGCACCAGCCTGTGGTATTCGTACTGGTGAGGATGCTGAAGGTCTCGGAGCATTGTTTGCACAAGGCGAGCTAAGTCCGTTCAGTTCCGAATCTGATGGTAGAGAGAGTAGGACAT
>JBHLRV010000247.1:0-3661 GCA_048882205.1 Candidatus Thorarchaeota archaeon
GATCTAGTAGGAGGAATGGTACTCACCACAGGGATGGTATTTGCTATCCTAATCTCAATGGCTATGTGGCTACTGATTGCGTCGGCGAGCAAGGGTCTACCAATTAGCACTACTCAATGTATCGTGGGTTCAGTGATTGGTGTCGCAATATTCGCTCCAGTTGTGGGCTATTCTGATTGGGGGCTACAGACAGTAGATTGGTTTGTAGTCCTTGAAGTCCTTGCGGGTTGGATCATCTCTCCAGTTATCGGATTCCTAATAGCTGCAGCTGTCTTCGCATTCGTAAGACGCATTCAGAAGAGAGCACAAGGGTTCACAGCCCTTGAGAAACAGGAGAGAATCGCATCCTATGGGCTTGCGGTTTTTCTCATTATCACATCACTTGCCAGAGGAGGGAATGATGTTGCCAATGCAATAGCACCTTTGATAGTACTGCCAGAGTTTTCAGGGACAATTGACTTGGCCGTCGCTCTGGTGCCAGCGATAATAATCCCATTGCTGGTTGGTGGAATCGGTATGGCAATTGGCCTGATAGTGATTGGTCGGAAAGTAATCAGGACTTTGGCTACAGAAGTGGTGACTCTCTCTCCATCATCGGCACTCTCCGCTAGTGTATCGGTGGCCCTTGTGATGTTTGTGGGTACTCTACTAGGACTGCCCCTGAGTGGAACACATGTACTAGTGGCAGCGTTGATTGCAGTCGGTTGGGTTTCAGAAACACCTGTTCGGATGAAGCAAGTGAGAGAAATACTGATCTCCTGGGTTATTACAGTGCCAATCTCAGCCGTCTTTGGAATGGCTGTGTTCTGGGTGCTTCAGGATCTGGTCTAGGATTGGCAAAGGCGAGAATCCTACGAAATGCGAATCGCCTGGGGGAAAAACATGCATTGGCCTTCAATGACTCCACTGATCAACTTGCGGGATCTTGTGAATCAGGATGTACTCCTTGGCCAGTTTTCCGATTTGCTCAGCCTCATCCTTTGATAGATGGACCCTTCGTTCCGTTTGAGGAGTTTCTTCTCTGGTGGCCTCTACGATGGCAAGGTCTGCGCCGCGCGCTATAGATTCGGCACCAGGACAAGGTCTTGTGTCACCGGTGTAACCAATCATAGTATCTCCCACACGAACCCTATAACCCAGAGCTGGCATGAACACATCTCCTTCAGTAGCATTCTCCATGCCATAGTGCTCCACTCGAATTCCTTCTACTTTGAAGAAATCGGTGTCGAATTCTGAATCTGGCTTCAACTCATGATACCAGAAGCTGAAAGGAAGTGTTTCGCTGTAGGACTTCCTGAAACCTCTGATTGTGTCTATTGGCTCTTTGCAGTCCTCCGGTAGGAGAATATGCAACTGTTCGGTTCTCTTCATCATGCGTAGAAAGCCAAGGAGCGAATGAATTCCACCCATGTGATCAAAATGGCCGTGCGTAATTGAGACCAAGTCAAGATCATGCACGAACCGAATACCGCCCCATTCAAGTAAATCCCTGAGTGCCCCATCACCCACATCTAGTAGCATTATCTTACCAGTGAACTTGGATGTGAGAATAATGGTAGTGCCGACGCCTGCCGCACTGAAGGGTATATGGACCTCAACCTCGTCATTCTCCCAATGGAAGGGACCTTGTTCAGATTCCGGATTCATTTGATTCACATGTGTCCTTGAGTTCGAGAGTGCAGTGAGGTTCCTAATGGAGGAATCTTAGGCGACTCCTCCATACTGGAACCGATAGATTAGGATTGGCCATAGCCCAGCTTCGGAACTCGCGCAAGCCAGTTCAGGAGGTAACCTATGACAACCGAGATTACAAGACCGCCTGATGCAAGGAGAAGCGTATCAAAGAGCGTTGGAGTAGCCCCACTCAGAATCTGCATCCAGCTCCAATAGAATCCTGCCAGAGTCATTCCTGAGAAGGCCACCTTCTTCAGTGGTACCTTGACACTTCTGGTCTGGAAGACGCCCATGTCTGTGAGTGCCGCGGCCAGTGCGCCGCCCTTGTCGGGCTTGAGCTTCAAACGCTTGGAGAACGCGCCGACTGTCACCTTGCTCTTTGGCTTGACCACTTTCAATGCCTTTGGAGCGTAGTCTGCAATGTCATCAGAGAAGTATCGCACAGCGCTTGGAACATCCATGCCGCATTTCTGGCACTGTACTGCGTTCTTCTTCCACTTCTTCCCACACTGTGGGCACCGCTTGTGATCCCATGCGCTTCCGGCAGCCTCACTGACACGTCTAACGACCTCCTCTTTGCTTACTTTCTCAGCCTGTTTCTTTGGACGTCTCCTCAGGACGACCGCTGGTGGGAATATCCCTACGTCCGAGGCTCTCTTTGCGCCTCGAAGCTTGCGTGCAGCAAATATCCCTCCTTGGAAATCATCAAGTGCCATAATGAGAGAAAAGACCGCCATGACTGTGAACGCTAGTGTGAGAAGTCCGTTCAGTGAGAGTATTGCTCCGAAGCCCGTGGCTCCGAGTTGCATGAAGAACTCCTGATTGAGTTCGGTGTGGTTGCTTGGGTCTGAATCAAGCGTGTAGTTGAGCCCGAAGTATCCCAGCAGCGTCCCTGACAAGAGATCGATTCCGCCATAGGTTAACGAGTCCAGTGGGACTGACGCATTCATTAGACTCGCGGTGTATCCTGACGGCAGAGATGCAACTATTGAGAAGGGCTGGTTGATAATCGGGACTCCTAGGTAGGTCATCACGAGGATGCCCGAGTGGAGTGTCAGGTTTGCAGCCACATCTATTGTGATCTCTATGGTCATGCCTTCTGTCAAGTTCACTGGAATCTGGTTCGTTTCACTCGAGTCTGCAGCAGAAATCCCATTGACTTCGAGTAGAAAGGATAGATTCCCATCGTCCGTCCATGTCTGTGCCTGCACCGGCAGCATTAGTGGCGCACACAGAGTGTACGTTAGAAACAACAAAAGCGCAATCTGTGGTAGCGTCTTCTTCATCCTAGATTGTCCTCCTATTGCGAAAGCATCAAAACGTGCTAAGTTCGCGTCGCTTTAATGATTATCGAGTCTGTAATGGAAGGCGGGCATAACAAGTCATATCTCAGTACTTGCTCTTGAATGCGTCTTCTATCTCCCTATCAAACTCATCATCGTCATCAAGTTCAAACATTACTCGACGCTTTGGTGGAGGAGGCGGCGGCATCTCCCAGTGCAAGGCTGCACCCAGCGCAATCCCACCAAAGGTGGAGAAGATGCTTAGCATGACCTCGAATGTCCCCACTTCTGTGAAGTATCCAGACCCTGCATAGGCAAAGGCGATCATCGTCCCTCCAAAAAGACCAAAGACGATGCCTAGCATTGCACGATCCCGAACTCTGAAACTCTTGTACCCTCCCAAAGCGTAGCCTATAACGAACCCAATCAGTAGACCGGGAAGACCCCAGATGAGTGCATCAAAGGGTGTGATGGCCTGCAGCAAGACTCAATCAACTCGATTGATGAATATGAGGTCAGCTCACATAATACTTGCCATTTCAGATATGGACAACAGAACAGTTTTACACTGAGCAAAACAGCTGCAAGAAGGGTGTACTTGCTTGAGCGCGAAGACCGAGCTGATCCTAGAGGAGATACTGATACGTAGAAGCGGGCGGGCGTTTTCAGATGAGCCGGTGAGTGATGATATGCTAGAGTCAATC
>JBHLRV010000248.1:0-3658 GCA_048882205.1 Candidatus Thorarchaeota archaeon
TGACTGATGGCTGTTCCACATCGAGCACACCACGGCATGACATCTCGACCTTTGTAGATCCAGCCCCTTTCATGACATGACTTTAAAACAGTCCAGATAGTGTAGTTGTTCTCTTCTGAGAACGTGTAGTATGATCCACCAATCTCAGGCATTCCAAGTCTTCCAACTAGCTGCTCAACCGTACCTGTGACTGTACCTTCTACACCATCGATTGTCATGGCTGCTAGCGGGTCATTGCCGAGTGCATCATGTAGCTTCTGTAGAGTTTCTAGATTGTCCCAGTCCATCCAAAAACCTAACCGGATGCTTTGCTCAGTCTGCACTGCAGCATACTTCAAGACACGCTGCTTACACAGAATGATGAACTTCTCCAACCCGTACTCTTCTATGTCCTGCTTGCCTTTGAAGCCCATATCACGCTCAACGTTTACTTCAACCCAGAGGCCCTGACAGTCAAAGCCATTCTGATAGCGGGTATGGTAGCCCTGCATAGCCTTGAAACGATGGTATAGATCCTTGTACGTTCGTCCCCATCCGTGATGCACGCCCATAGGATTGTTGGCTGTGATAGGACCATCAATGAACGACCATCTCGGTCCCTTTGCCCTCAATTCCTTCAACTTCTCAAAGGCTTGGAGATTTTCCCATAGCCTGAGCATTTCAATTTCCTGAGCAACAAAGTCAATCTTACTTGGGACTGGCTTGAACATTTCCTTCACCGACCACTGTAGCTTTCAAATGCAGCATAGCTTTTCGATGGGCGCTGCAGTATTTCCTCACACTGATTTGATTATTCTTCAAAAACCGAACAAGCATGCTATCAGAGAATGGACTAGAATTGCTTCTACGCGAGCTAGTGAATTTGGCAATCCATCCTATTCTCACCTGTGTGTGCTCTCTGAGAACAGCAGTTGACCCCGTTAAAAAGCTTAGGCTAGTCGGACTTGACCACCTGCAGTCCATGCTGTGTTTTCGAGTCACTTGAAACGACCAAGACTTAATTGGAGCCAAAGGAACCTTCTCCGAGAGCCGGCTATCTTGCCTGTCTGTGGTGACGACTATGAGTGCTCTTCAAGAAAGGTCAATCGAACAACTTGCTGATCTGATTCTCTATGTCCGATGGCAGAACCTTATAGAAGTCTGGGAAGTAATCAGGAAGAAGATGGATTCGGACGACCCGGATGCCCTTAGAAACGGGTTTCAGAGTGCTAGGCAACGATTCTTGGAAGGCCCTCTTGAGAACCACTTAGAGGTTCGTTGGGGTATGAGCCTCTGCATGCACTGCAATGATGACAATATAGAGAAGAATGGAATCTCCTATGTACAGCCCAGTGGAGATGGGCTTGAATTCAACCAGTGTCTGAACTGCCGGGTCGGGATTCTGTACGATCTCGTCAGCGCAAATGCAAAGATGGATACATATACCATTGGCCTTGGAAAGCCTGAACAGTTCAACGGAATGTCCTTCTTCTGGAACGCGATTGTTCCCGACAGCCTAGGCAAGTTTCAGCCTTCCTACGAGGTCATATCCAAAGGCCAATGGATGGGTACCTTGTCTTTTGACACCTCTTTCACGCCGAGGTTCTTGGCCTTTGAGAAAATGACTGCTTCAACTGCAAGAGATGCAGAAGAGCCCTGGACCTTCGACCTGCCGGTGGAAGTGAAAGCGGCTGCGGATGCCTTTATTGAAGCGGCCCGTTTGCAAATAGAGGTCGCCCTTGAGCTTAGATGATGGGTCCGGAGGGAATCGCTATTGCCTGAGAAGCTGGTGCGTGACAAGATACCAGAGATAATCAGAACTCGAGGTCTAGAACCGACTGTGCGCGTCGCCCATGGTGATGAGCTCGATCTTCTCATGAGAGCCAAAGTTGTGGAAGAGGCGAAGGAGCTCTTCTCTTCTGGAAGCGATGACGAAATCGCAGACATTCTTGAAGTCATTGATGCTCTACTAAAGCTAAGGTCGGTCGACCGATCTGTTATCAATGACAAGATGCACAAGAAGAGAGAAGAACGTGGCGGTTTCAAGAGAGGATTTGTGTTGAGCATCAATGATGCTTCCAATATTGACTAACCCCTTTTCATACTCGGAGTCATCGGACAAAGGTTATATTGAAGAATCTGCGGTGCCCAGGTAGAATACCACCCCGTCTAGTGGTGGTTCCACGTCGTGATTTTGGAGTGGAAAGATAATGGAAACAGAGAAAGTCGATCCAGTACCAGAGCAACCGATTGTTCATGAGAAAACTGGAGATCTCAAGAGATTCCGGGTGGAGAAGTATCCGGTGCGCGATCTGCCCTATGAGACTCAATCGATATGCCCTGATTGCCTTCTTGATGACGATGAGGTGCGTGTCATCGATGCTACGGTGTACGAGGAAGAAGGCAAAGTCATGTACAAAAAGTCCTGTGAGGATCACGGGGAGTTTATCGACGTATATTGGGGCGACGCTGAGATGTTTAAAGAGGCCCAGAAATGGTGGTTCAAATCTGTAGGTCTAGACAATCCGAGGACTCAGACGGTCAAAGGGTGCCCTGAAGACTGCGGTCAATGTCCTGAACACAAGTCACACACCGCTCTTGCTCTGCTTGATGTCACAAACAGATGTAACCTTCGTTGTCCAATCTGCTTTGCAGTGGCGGCGGAGGGTGGAGATGTGTTCGAACCAGAGCCAGAGGAAGTACTGGAAATGATGCGGAATCTGCGCAGAAACATGCCAGTTCCTGCTCCTGCAATTCAATTCGCAGGTGGCGAGCCGACGGTGACTAAGCATCTTCCCCAGTACATCAGATGGGCGAAGGAACTAGGTTTTCGACACGTCCAGATTGCCAGCAACGCAATCAGAGTTGGGAAGAGTAAGGAGTACCTCCAAGAGCTGCGCGAAGCAGGGTTGTCAACTATCTACATGCAATTTGACGGCGTGACACCTGAACCATACTTGGAGGCCCGCAGCACGAATCTGCTACCTGTGAAGGAACAGGCAATTCAGAACGCACGTGAAGTCGGTATGGAGTCATTGGTTCTTGTACCTACAGTGGTACGCGGAGTGAACGACGACCAGGTAGGTAAGATTGTGGAGTACGCTGTGGAGAATAGTGATGTCATTCGATGTGTGAACTTCCAACCCGTAAGCATCACGGGCCGCATTGACTACGAGGCGCGAAAGCAGATGCGTATCACGATTCCAGACGTGATTCATCTCATCGAGGAACAGACTGGAGGCAAGATCCCATCAAATGTGTGGTATCCTGTACCTGCTATGATGCCGGTGGGTCGTGCACTTGGGCTCATGAAAGGGAATCCACAACTTGAGCTGAGTACTCACTTTGCATGCGGAATGTCCACATTCATATACATCAACGATGAAGGCGAATATGAGCCAATCACTAATCTGATTGATGTCGACAAGTTTCTAGTCCTGCTAGAAGATATCTCTAACCTTTTTGCTGAGCAGAAGACCGGTGCCAGCGCCCGCGCAAAGGCAAAGCTAGCCGCGGGTCTCCGACACATCAAGAGAAGAGGTGTCATCAGGGATCTGATCAGTGCTTTTCTTAACCGGGGTGACTATGAGTCCCTAGCCAAGTTCATGCGCCGTATCATAATGATTGGACTCATGCACTTCCAAGACCCATTCAACTTCGACTTGGAACGGATTCAGCA
>JBHLRV010000249.1:0-3655 GCA_048882205.1 Candidatus Thorarchaeota archaeon
GAGCCATGCCCGTGGAGCCTCTTGGATCATAGGCTGGGAGTTCCAGCCCCTTGACATGCATGGCCAAGTCTTGTGCACCCTCGAGCTTCGCTGCAATCCGTTTCACACCTTCACCCCATAGCATTCCCGGACCCTCTCTCTTTCCAATCAGGTGAACAGCCTTTATGATTGATTCAGCATTGCCGAAGTCCAGAGAGAATCCAATGTCAGAGTCAGAGAGTATGCCCTTCTCGACGCATTCCATTAGAAAAGCAATGACACCGCCTGTTGAGATACCGTCCAAGCCATAGTAGTCGCATAGGTACTCAGCTTGCACAATGGCTCCCAAATCAGCGTTGTCACAATTGGCACCAAAGGCCCAGACGTTCTCATATTCTGGTCCTTCGGTGAAACTGCCCTTGTACGTTCCATTCTTCACTTCAGCTATCTTGCTGCAATAGATCGGACAGCCAAAACAAGCCCTATTCCTGATATACAAGTCTACAATAGTGTGCTCATTGACTTGGTCAGCACCGTCAAACTGTCCCTTCTGGAAGTTCCTTACCGGATGGATTCCGACTTCTTCTGTCAATGATAGAATAACGTTTGTGCCGTATTTCTGACGGCCTCCTCCAGTGTCGGGATGGATGGCTAGTTCATTGAAAGCTTCACGGCAGGTCTTCATGAACCGAGAGTGATCATGCACAGAGATGCTTCTCGTGCCCCTGACCGCAATGGCCTTGAGATTCTTGGAGCCCATCACTGCTCCAGCCCCGCCTCTGCCCAAGGCTCGGTATTCCGATATTATGGACGCATACCTGACTCCCTCTTCGCCTGCTGGCCCAATACAGGCGATCCGAAACTCTCCTCCGAGTTCATCCTTTATCCACTGATGAGTTGTTAGGGCATCCTTACCCCAGAGGTTGGTGGCATCTCTAATGTCGGTGGAATCGTCTTCAATGACAAGTAGAACCGGATGTGATGCTCGTCCCCGAAGAATGATGCTGTCATATCCGGCTTGTTTCAGTTCCGGCCCAAAGAAGCCGCCGCAATTGGAGTCTAGCCAGAGGCCTGTTGCTGGGCTTTTGGTGCAGACCTCAAATCGTCCGCTGGCAGGTGCAAACGTCCCTGTAAGCGGTCCTGTGGCAAAGACCAAGATATTCTCGGGTGAGAGAGGATCGCATTGGGGTTGTAGCTGTTCAAACAGGATTTTTGCTCCAAAACCTTTGCCTCCCAAATACCCTTCGGCCATGTCCCTATCCAGCTCTAGTTCGGTGACAGTGTTGCTGCTAAGATCAATGTCTAGGATCTTTCCGATGTAGCCACGCCAGTCCTCCATCTTCAGACGCCCTTCAGCAATGCTTGAGTGGGGCACCATGCCACGCATTGAAAATCGCCTTCGCATGTATCGCATACTAGGGGCAGATTGGTGATTGGGTCCATGGTGATGCCGTCAACAGGGCATGCTTCAACGCACTCCCTGCACGAATTACATCTCTCCTTGTCAAGCCGAATCCAACTCTCCCAAGACAAAGCATCTTGAGAGCAGGCCTGCACACATTCATGACCCTCGCAGGCTTGGCACACTCCAATCTGCGGCATCTTCGGCCATTCTGCTTCGACTGATATGCGAGCGCGTTTGGCGTTGTACTCGCTATAGTGGGTCCAAGAACAAATCGTCATACAGATCCGGCATTCGGTGCATAAGGAGGGCTTGATTTCTATCATCCTATAGCCCCTATTCAGTTTCTCAGTCTTAAATTGCTATCCACCTAGCACTCACTGTCTTTGAATCAAGCCGTCTGCGATTCTACAAGAACCTCCTTCATTAGAGAACTCATGACAGTGACCCAAGCCCTTCGAGCCTTTGATTTGTCACTTCCTAGGTCCAATGTGCTGTATAGGCCATCTCGCAGAGCTAGGATTCCTCTAGCTAAAGATTCCGAATCAACACTTCTCTTGATGACGCCACTAGTTATGAACCCGTCAATCATGCCGGAGAGGCCCTCCACCCATAGCTCGTAACTCCCCCTAATCCACTGATAGACTGATCTGTTCACGGCAGCTTCACTGAGAAGGTCTAAGCTAAGAGCAAGTGAACCCATCCGCAATGCTAGCATCCTATCGAAGAACTCCCCGGTGGATATAGCCGTAATGCTTTCAGAGTCTAAGACGTTTCTCACTTCTCTCCCCCTAGAATCTGTATGTGCTTGGAGCACTGACATGAGAAGGTCCCGTTTGCTTCTGAAATACTGATAGATTGCTCCCTTGCTCACACCCATGCTCTCTGCTATATCGATCATTCTGGTCTTGGAGTACCCTCTCTCAGAGAATAGCTTCGTCGCGTGTTGCATTATTCTCCTCTTTGCCTCTTCCTTATACTCAGGTACGACCTTAGGCATCATGAATCACAGTCATTCCTATACATTCTTGTATATAAACTGACCCAAGAGAATCAAAACTGACCCAAGGGTATGTTTTTATGTTGTTGGGCACCTAACATCATGAGGTGTCCGTCCATGGACGATGAACTGATGTTCAAGATCATCTTCATTGCCGTCTATGCCGTCTTTGCAGGAGTCAGGGTCTATTACAGAAGTCAGACTCTTGGGAGAACAAGTGAGAAGGAGTATAGTCTGCGGACCAAGGCCACAGTTGCTCTCAGTGTCGCAATTCTCGGGTACTTTGCATCTGTGGGTCTTTACATCGTTGCCCCGCAGTGGATACAGATGTTTCACCTGCCTCTGCCATTATGGATTCGCTGGCTTGGCGTAGGATTGGCTGTGGTCGGCACAGTTCTTGTTGTATGGATTCATCGCACACTAGGAAGACAGTACTCAGCAAAGTGGGAGATTCAAGAGCAGCACGAGTTAATAACCGTGGGACCCTACAGTAGAGTTCGTCATCCAATGTACACGACCTTCATTCTGTTTTCCTCGTCCGTTTCACTGATCACGGCAAACCTGTTGCTCATCCTATTCGCCATTTCCGTTGCGATTCCTTTCTATTGGATAGCTAGGAAAGAAGAAGAGATTCTGATTGATCAGTTTGGAAACGAATACATTCAGTACATGAAACACACAGGCAGATTCCTTCCCCGCTTCAGTGATTGAAAGAAGTAATGATTCTACAGAGTCCGAGCCTAGTCAGCTGATTTGCCAGTCACTCGACTATAGTCCCAAAACGCAAGATAGCCATCTGAGACAGGTTCGCAAAGGGTTTCGATTCTTCCCGATCAACATTGTGTTCTTTTTCGCTACTAATACCGTCGAACCGACACTTCGTTGCTCACAACGTCAATCTCCAATCTGCCCTTCGTGTCTTAACGCTCAGCCAACTTCTGATTGTGTTTATGGCTTTGCTCAACACAATGAGCCCGGACACCTATGTGAACCATCTTTCCCAGATGGCTAAACTATAGTTAAGTGTTCTGCCCTATTAATCCCTTAGATATCTGCACAGAGTGGGACGTTGGGCGAAGACGTAGACTGGACTACCTATAGAACCACAATATCCTAACAAGTACAAACTCCATAATCAAAACAGGTAGTTTCAATGGAACCCACGGAGAGCATGAAAGAAGAACTTCTTCTCCATCACTGGAGGACTATGAGGTTGGACAGAAGTAGGTTGCTGTTGTGGGGAGGCGAGGTCTACAAGCTTCCCAACGACATCT
>JBHLRV010000250.1:0-3647 GCA_048882205.1 Candidatus Thorarchaeota archaeon
AAGCATCAAAGGCTCTGAAGACACACGCTGAATCGCAAAGGCCACAAAACGTGCATAGCTCCGGATCCACGTTCACGAGCGGCGCACCTTCAATGCGCCCAGCGGCAGTTTCCGCAACAGGGCCGAGTGTGATTGCCTCCCAAGGGCACGGCAGGCATAGGCTGCAACCGACGCATTTGTCGATTTTGTAGTCCAGAGTCTTCTTAAGAAGTGAAGTCTTCCAGACGAATCTCACAGTACCGTCTACCAGGTCCATTGAAACGACGGGATTCTCGCCAATTGTGATGTCCTGCCGTTCCATCATCTCATCCTCCAGTAGTCCCTTTTGCACTTGAAGCCCGGACTCTTACTCTTCTGTCTACCATCTCCATTCCAAGTGGTCCAAGCTTGGTCACCAGATTGACAAAGTTGTTGACTTGTTCGGCGAACTGATCTGCCTCAGACGCTGAAACACTTCCAAAGAACAGACGACGACCGTCAATCCCTGCCGCCTCAAGGGCCTCTCTAAGGCTAGCTGTCCTACTCATAGCGTATCTGGCGCCAGACCGATAGTGACAGTCTTGAACATGGCAACCCATGACTGCCACTCCGTCTGCGCCTTCAGCAAAGGCAGTCAACAGGGTTTCTGCATTTATTCGTCCGGTACAGGGGACTTGTATGGGGACCAAGTTGGGAGGATACTTGATTCTCGAGGTGCCTGCTCTATCAGCCGCATTGTATGCGCACCATCTGCACAGATAGCCTACAATCGCTGGTCTGACCGGGTTGCTCACAACAGCAGTCTTAGTGGCATTGAGAAGTTGTTCTGTAGTGAGGCATGGCAAATCCAGCGCACCCGATGGACAGCCGGCAGCACACGCGCCGCAACCCCTACAGGCTGCTAGACTGATCTGAGGATACTTCTCATGGTCAAAACTGATGGCATTGGGGGTGCATATCCTCTCGCACAGACGACAGCTGATACACAAGTCTTCATCAAATGACGGCACGCATGCCTCTGTAATCACAGTACCACTAGTCAGTAGTGTCTTCGCTTTGGAGGCCGCAAGACCTGCGTGAGCCACTGTGTCTGCTATGTCCTTTGGTCCCTGAGCGACTCCAGCAAGAAAGACGCCCTTGGTGACAGTCGTACTCGGACCCAGCTTTGGGTGTTGTTCTAGAAAGAATCCGTTTTCATCAAGGGGCGCTCTGAAGAGGTTGGAGATCTCGGTATTGCTTGGCTCTGAGTCCATTCCCACCATGAGTACAACAAGATCAACGTCCATCTCGAGCTGCCTTCTCAACAGAGTGTCTTCGGCACGTACAGTGGTGCCACCTGACACTGGATCGTGAACGACCTCGCCTATGTTGCCTCGAATGAAGTTGATACGATGTTCTTTGGCCGCTCGTTCGTATAGCTCTTCTTGACCCTTTCCGAAAGTCCTCATATCCGTGTAGAATACGTATGCCTCACAATCAGGAAGCTGTTCCTTGATCTGAACAACCTCTTTGACTGCAGCTGTACAACAGACTCGGCTGCAGTAAGGTCTGTCAAAACGTTCAGATCTACTTCCGACACATGGAACGAAGACAACACGCTTCGGCGGCTCTCCATTTGATGGACGGACAAGCCTTCCCCCACTTGGTCCTCCTGGATTCAGCAATCTTTCTAACTCAAGAGAAGTCACAACATCCGGATTGTTTCCGTAGCCGAGTTCCTCGACAATGCTTGGATTAAATGGTTTGAAGCCTGTTGCCAAGACAACAGCCCCGAACTCAATTGTTTCAGTCACGTCGACTTCATTGTATCTGAGTGACTTTGGTTCGCATACTCCCGCACACGACTGACATCCAATGCAATTCTCGGTGTCTATGAACGGAGCCAAAGGAACGGCATCCACTAAGGGTCTCACCATGGCCTTTCTGTCTCCAAGTCCGTAGTTGTACTCGTCAGGCACATCCACTGGGCAAACCTCAATGCATCTGTTGCAGCCCGTGCATGTATCAATGTCTACGAACCTAGCATTCTGTTTCAAAGTGACTCTGTAGTTGCCCACTCCTCCTCTAACGCCAAGAACGTCAGTCAAGGTCATGATTCGAATCTTGGGGTGTCTAGCCACTCTTGTCATCATTGGACCGAGGATGCAGATGCCGCAGTCGAATGTTGGGAACAGCTTATCCCACTTTGCCATGTGTCCACCCAAGAAGCCTTCCTTCTCTACGATGACAGTTTCAACTCCGGAATCGGCCATCTCGAGTGCTGCAGTCATTCCCGCGACACCCCCGCCGATGACAAGGCCTCTCTGAACAACAGGAATAGTGTGAGCCTGGATTACTTGGGATGCGCCTACATTGGCCAATCCTGTGTCTATTATGGCCGCAGCTTTTGCAGTCGCTGATGCAGGATCATCATAGTGGACCCAGCTACACTGTTCCCTTATGTTTGCCATATGGAGATGACCGGGGTCAATTCCGGCCTCCCTCACTGCATCGGAGAAGAGTTCCCAGTGGAGGCCAGGGGAACAGCCTGCAATGACCACTCTGTCGGCCTTACTCTTCTTGATAGCCCCAATCAAATCATAGACCCCTTGCTCTGAGCAGATGTGGTCGTCTACCTCAACCAGGGCTATCTCCATTGATTCGTACTTCTTTCTTAGAAACTCAACATCGATGGTATCGGCGACGTTCGAGCCGCATCGGCATAGAAAGACTGCGGTACTGTCAGTTTCCTTCTTCTTTCTAGCTTTCTTCTTGCGACTCACTGTTTCCACCTAGGCGTATCGAAAGATAATGATGTCCTGATTATCTGATTGTTTGTGTTACTTGGGTCTTTCAACTCGTCCCGGTTCATCCAATTGAGTATAAGTGTGACCATTGGGGATTTGTGCCACCCGTGCAAGTGCAGTCACCGGATGATTCTTGTGGAAAGAAACAAACCCTGCCCTCGTATATCGACGAATCGCTCAAGAGTATGCACGTAGGAGCCCCATCAATTTGAAACTGAACCCTATGGAGTTGTACAACCTTCTTCCAAAGACCAACTGCAGGCTTTGTGAACCAAAGACATGCATGGCCTTTGCAACAAAGCTGGCCTTGGGGGATGTGGTGCCTGATGACTGTCCTCCTCTTCTTGAGTCCGGATTCGAATCGAACCTCTCAAAGATTCGAGAGATGGTGGCTCCTCTTCAGTCGACAGAGACCACTGGTATCAAACTGGAGGAAGACAAATGCACAGGTTGTGGTAACTGTGTTGTCGTCTGTCCGGTCGACGTCGCTGCAGAACCGCCGACAAGCCTGGGAAAGGCGGCAATGAGTGAGGCAACGGTCTTCCGAGTGGAGAATGGTATCTCGAAGATAATCAACCTAGAGAAGTGTCGACGCTTTCCGCCAGACAGGTTGAACTGTCGAGTCTGCGAACAATACTGTTGCACTGATGCAATAGAGATCTGGTAGGTGACCCACGTGGAAGAGATGGTCTGTACTGGATGTTCCCTATTGTGCGATGACGTGGCTGCAGCAGTAGAGGGAGGCGTAGTAAGCTCGCTCGGGTTCTGTCGATTGGGACACACGTACTTGGAGTCAGCAACCGAACATTCTCAGGCATCGGCCTTAGTTCGTGAGGGCAAGAAGCTGAGCACCATATCAGTGAATGATGCCATTGCAAAGGC
>JBHLRV010000251.1:0-3642 GCA_048882205.1 Candidatus Thorarchaeota archaeon
GCCACAGTGCAGGGATAAACGTCGTAATGATTACTGGCGACTCGGCAGCCACAGCCAAGACAATTGCACAGGACCTAGGAATCTACCGCACCGAATCCCTCGCTGTTGAAGGAAAGGATGTCTACGAAGTCAAGGAGAAGGACTTCCCCCGTGTCAATGTGTTCGCCCGCGTAAATCCCGAACACAAGCAGTCAATTGTTGAGCGGTATCAAGACCAAAAGAAAGTCGTGGCAATGACAGGTGACGGGGTGAATGATGCACTTGCCCTTGCTATGAGTGATGCCGGAATCGCCATGGGAATTACAGGCACAGACGTTGCCAAGGAGGCCGCTGACCTTGTCATTACTGACGACAGCTTTGCGTCCATTGTCACCGGCGTTCACGAGGGTCGAGGACTTTTCCAGAAGATCAGAATGATGATCTACTTCTATGTGGCAATCAACCTGTTCGAGAGCATTCTCTTCTTTGGTGCGCTCTTCATCCTGCCTGCGACAATCACCATGCTGGCAACATGGCAGAGCCTCTATCTGGTTGTCACAACTCACTCATTCCCGGGCTTGGCTCTGGTATTCGACAAGACTTCTCCAAGAGCGATGGAGGAGAAGCCCAGAGACAGTGAGGAGATCATAACGAGACCGCTCGGGAGGTTCATGGCTCTGAATGTCTTCCTAATGGCAATAGGAGCCGCAGCCGTCTATGCTCTTACTCTCACTGGCTCGTTCAACATTATACCTATGTTCCCAGAGAATGACGCTGGCTTCTATGCCGGAGAGATAACCTCTGTCACCAAGGCAGCGGTGATGTTGCTGACAGTCATCCTTCTCGTTGAGAGCACGGTTGTCTTCATCATCCGAAGAATCAACATGCCAGTGACCAAGGGCATCAGAGAACCTGGCCTTATTCGCTACTTATTCCTCATCGGCCTGATCTACCTCGCACACTTCCTATTGATGTACGTGCCACTGGCCCAAGAGATTCTCGCCCCATATGGTCTGCACTTCTTCTTCATACCACTAACTTGGTATGACTGGCTCGTCTGCATCTTTGCAGCACTCCCTGCAATCCTGGGAATGGAGCTATACAAGAAGCGACTCAGGGGCAAGGGTGTGAATCTCTAGACCAGAAGACAAAGACGAGCGTTCTATATACAGGGATATACACTGTGAATTCTGTATATAGTACTGTATAAATAACGGACTCTCACAGGCAGAATTGGAGATGTGCATTGGCAAGAAAGACTACTCATAGGATTCGTCAGATGAAGAAGAAGGGCAAGAAGATAGTGATGCTCACTGCGTATGATGCGCCCAGTGCTGAGATCCTCAGCGAGTGCGGCGTGGACATCATTCTTGTTGGTGACTCAGTAGGCAATTCGCTCCTCGGATATGAAAGCACTGTGCCTGTGACACTAGAAGATGTTATCCACCATTGTGGGGCCGTATCAAGAGCCCGACCCAAGAGTCTGATTGTCGGAGACATGCCCTTCATGTCCTACAAGGTGAGCATTGAACAGGCGCTCGAGAATTGTGCTCTCATGCTGCAGAAGGGTGGAGCTGAGGCTGTCAAGCTGGAGGGTGGAAAGAGAGAGGTTGAGATGGTGAAGGCCGTAGTGGACTCCGGCATTCCTGTGATGGGTCATATCGGACTCACACCTCAGTCAATCTATGAGTTCGGTGGGTATCGCATACAGGGAAGAACGGCAGAAGGCGCAGAGTATCTTGTGGAGCAAGCGCTCCGCCTTCAGGAGGCTGGGGTCTTCTCAATGGTCATTGAGCTAGTGCCATCTGTTACTGCCAAGAAGATAACCGAGTCCGTCGATATTCCAACAATCGGGATTGGTGCCGGACCTCACTGCGACGGCCAAGTGCTTGTTCTTCACGACATGCTTGGGCTATTCCAAGACTTCAAGCCAACGTTCGTGAAGAGATACGCAAACTTGCGGGAATTAATGGTTAATGCTGTCAATGAATTCTCAAAAGAAGTCCGAAACGGTGTCTTCCCTGACGCAGATCACAGCTTTGAGATGGATGAGGCGGAAACTGGTAGACTCTATGGACGGACAAAACCTATCTAGAGGCTATTGGCCTCGGGCACTAGTCTGCCTTATGGATGGCTTCGTTCAGCGCTTCAACTAGCTTATCCGGGTCAATCCCGTGGGCGATTGCGCCTTGTTCAATATTCTCGTATCGCGCTACGGCACACCCATAACAATGAAGGCCCCACTCAAGGAAGACCGCAGCAGTTTCAGGGTGCTCTGCAACTACTGATCCAATAGTCTGGTCTTTCGTTATTGCTTCAGCCATTTGTCTTCACCATCGTTAATTGATGTACGGTATGAACCCCATTTTTCTGGCTTATATGCTTTAGGATACGCCAACACGCTCTATAATGTATTTGTGGCCAACGCTCCCTTCCACGTAAGAGTCTGGCATCAGTCTACTCATCATGTGTCTTGCCCGCCACCCAGTACAATGACATGGCACGAGGAGCTTCGGACGGATTGACTCAATCTCGTCGATTGTCTTCGTCATAGTTTCTACGGAAGTCCTTCCAGCAAGGTGGAGGCCTCCTAGTATGCCATGAACTTGGTCCTCACCTGTCAACCGTTGGGTCTCTCGAATGATGTTGATGATGCCGGCATGTGAGCAACCCGAGATGGTTACAATCCCCTTGCCTCTCACCTTGGCCACAAGACTCACGTCATCTTGAACGCCTGGATCATCCTCCCACTTCCCATCTTTGAATGCCTTATGTCCAGGATAGCCTTTCTCGTAGTCAGTTTCCCGAGGTACTTCGCCTGTTCTGAGGAGCATGTTGTTTGCCAATAAGATGGGCTTGTCGCTGGCGAATATCTTCCCGCCGGCTTGCTCAATCTCTTTCTGCGTCGAGATGAGCCTTCCCTCACGAATCTCATCGCCCTCTGGCTTCTTGATGAGAACCCCCTTCTTGAGAAACATTCTCGGATGCGTATGGACCGGAGTTCCCTTTCTTCCAATCTTCCTTAGTACCCATAGGACACCTCCAAAGTGGTCTGCATGGCCGTGAGACATTACTATCTCTTCGACCTTCGACATGTCAAGCCCGAGAGCAGCCACGTTGTTTGCCAGCGAAGCCTCACCTTCAGCTGTATCATAGAGAACTGTCCTCGTTTCATCGCCGACTGTGGCTCGAAGAAGCAGGCAGAGGCCTGAGCCCGCCACTATGATCTTCTCATCATCAGCAGCGTCCTCGTCGACCCACTTGGAAGCACGCTGGACATCATCTCTCTTTGGGTCCGTCCAGACTGCAATTGTATTGTCAACAATTGCAATCACCTCTAGTTGGTCAAGGGTACGAAGTCCATTCAATTGCATCACTCTGCAGGTCGAATTAAGTGAGAAGCATATGGTCGAGACCTTTCTCCTTCAGAATCTCCGGCCAGATTGTGTAGAGGGGTTTGATCTTGGAAACAAGCCCAATGGCCTTCGTGACGGGTCCCTGAATCTTCACCTGGCCCCGTGCCAGTGCCACAGCAGTGTTCAGTTTCCCATGCCAGAACTTGTTAGTAGTTTCAGACTTGCTCCACACCTTGATCTCTGGTTCGATGTCGCTCTCCCATAGGAGCTGCCCTAGCTCGCCATCGGGTCCAGGATTCTTGAAGTC
>JBHLRV010000252.1:0-3641 GCA_048882205.1 Candidatus Thorarchaeota archaeon
GGTATACTCAGGATTCTTTGCCCTACTCATCGTAGCCTTTGTCCTGTTTCCTCAGCCATATGTTGTCGCCATTGGGGGAATGATGGTCTTCATGACGGTCAGTCATGCTGATCCAGGGGCAAGTCTTCGTGACATAGAGTGGGACATCATCTTTTTCATTGGAGGGCTCTTCGTTCTGGCAGGCGCCTTGGAACTTGTCGGAATTCTCAGTGTGATTTCAGACGCCATTCTTTTGGCAAGCGGCAGGCAATTGATACCTGCATCATTGATGTTGCTTTTGGGAGCCTGGTTTGGATCTTTCATTATTGGTGGTTCACCCATAGCTACAGTCTTTGCACCCCTTGCCGTCGATATGGCTACGGTCATGAGTTGGCCTATCGGCGTACGGGATCCGTTGTTTTGGGGCGTAGGATTTGGGGCCGCTCTGGGTGGTGTGGCAACACCGTTTGGTGCAATGCCCTTGCTAGCTCTATCAATGGTCAGCTTCGAGAATTCAGAAATGTCACGGCGCAGGTTTCTCGCCATTGCAATACTGGTGAACATCATACAGATTGGATTGTGCTCAATCTATATCATGCTCTTCGCGCTACCCATATGAGGAATTAGACTTCTCGATATTTGTACAGGGATGCAGACAAATCGATATCATGGCTCCTCCACATGGCCCCACCTTATTTGTTGGAACAAACGTTCCAGGGCATAGTAGAGAATGGTCTTTGCAGTATTAGCGACAAGTGTAATCATGAGCGAGGTTTCGATACTACCGGTAAACGCCCATACGGTCACATATGTTACACTCAAGGCTATTGCTCTCCAAATCAATGATTTGACAAGTGAACGCGTTCTGGTTTCCTTCAATTGTTTCCACCTGCCTTGCCACACATATGGAAGCATCGTTAACGAGTTATAAGTATAGACAATGGCCAATCATAAGACTGCATCCAAACACAAACTCATAGATGTTCATCACTGAGAACGCTCCGAAGACGCGAGAGGACTCCAAAATGACTCGGTCAAGAAACGCACCAGACCATCCGTTGCAGTCCTATACCATTGACATGATATAGCTTGTTCAATAATACTCACTGTAAAAAGGCTCCTTCCACCTGAACATCATTAGGAGTTAGACGTGATGACAGCCGGCGAGGCCTTGCCAACCATAGAAGCTGAGCTCTATGAACTCAGCATGCCCGGTCGACTACTGGGAAAGGAAGTCCTTGACAGTAGAGCACGAAGAATCGGAATCGTGAGAAGTATTCGGATTGCATTGCATCCTACACGCTCAGAACTGATTGTAAAGGGCGCGGAGGTCGAGTTCCCTGTGGACTTCGCCAAAGTTGAAACGGTCGGGACTGTGGTTCAACTCAACTCGACCGTAAAAGAAGCAGAAGAGATTGAAGTTCATGATGTCATCCGTCTGCAGAAAGAAGTACTCGATGACATCAAGTCCTACCTTGGAGCACGCTGACCTCTGATCTCCAGAGTACTGGTCCCATAGAAGAGTTAATAGCGGTCAAGAAAGCATTCCGCTTTTGGTGTCAAACTGATGGACCTGTCAGTCGAAGACTTAGCAAGTATGATTGACCATACACGCCTCAAGCCAGAAACAAAGAGAAGCAAAATCCAGCAACTCTCCGAAGAGGCAATCACTTTCGGATTCGCAGCTGTCTGTATTAATCCAGTTCACGTCGAATATGCCTATGAACTGCTAAAGGACACTCCAATCAAGGTGTGTTGTGTGATTGGCTTTCCTCTGGGTGCCAATCTATCAGAGGTGAAGGCTGTAGAAACAAGGGAGGCTGTTCGGTCGGGTGCTCATGAGGTAGATATGGTGGTCAACGTTGGTGCTCTTCGTGACGAGAACTATGAGCTTGTCCAGAGTGACATTGAGGCAGTTGTTGCCGCATCAGGAGACGCTCATGTCAAGGTAATCCTGGAAACAGGTCTTCTGACTGATGATCAGAAGCGTAAGGGATGTCTTCTCTCAAAGGAAGCCGGAGCAGACTTCGTAAAGACCTCTACTGGGTTTGGTCCGATGGGCGCCACACCGTACGACGTTCGTCTAATGCGGGAAACTGTAGGCAAGGATATGGGCGTCAAAGCCGCCGGGGGAATTCGGACCTTCAAAGATGCAATAAAGATGATTGAGGCCGGGGCCAATCGACTCGGCACAAGCGCAGGCATTGCGATTGTTGAGGACTACAGATGGGCTCAGTACAGCGAGTCTTGGATGCAACCAGATAGACCCTGCTGGGACTGTCCAAGTCGACAGGCAAATCTCGCCAAGCAGCCCAAGGAAGTGTTTGTCTGGTACAAACAGAGGTGTTTGGTCTGTCCAGACCGAGATGCGAATGTGTTCAATGACTAGGGGGGAAGATGATTGACAGAGTCACCACAACCGTATTCTGATGCAGAAATTCTCAGAGTTTCACTGACGAAAGGGACGATAAGCAGAGAGCCCATCTCATCAGATCTCTACTCCGAATACCTGGGCGGCCGCGGACTCGGTGTGAAACTTCTGTATGACAATCTTGCCCCCAAGACTGACCCGCTTTCGCCAGAGAATTGGCTGATCTTCGCTGTGGGCCCTCTCACGGCAACTACTGTACCCACAGCGGGCCGATTCGTAGTTGTCACGAAGTCACCTCTCACGGGCACCGTATTTGATTCACATGCTGGAGGTTACCTTGGTGCTCAACTGCGTCGAGCAGGTTTTGCTGCAGTAGTCTTCGACGGTGCCTCATCTTTACCCGTATATCTCTGGATCAACAACGACAAGGTAGAGCTCAGGGACGCCTCGAAGGTGTGGGGTAAGAATGTCGAGGAAACCACAGACCAGCTCTTGGAGGAAACCGACTCAAAAGCCCAGGTAGCGTGTATTGGACCTGCGGGAGAGAACCGGATCAACCTCGCCGCCATAATGACAGACAAACACAGAGCGGCTGGTCGTGGGGGCGTCGGCGCCGTGATGGGGTCGAAGAACCTCAAGGCCGTTGTTGCAAGAGGCACAATGCAAGTCGGTGTCAATGATCCCGACCGACTGAGGGAGGCGGTCAAGAGGGCACGTCGACTGATCAAGAAGAACTCTGTCACTGACAAGTCGCTCCCAATATACGGAACACCAGTGCTGGTGAATGTCACCAATGAGTTTGGCATGTTGCCGACCTACAACTTTCAAGAGGGGACGTTCAATGATGCTGTAGGAGTATCAGGTGAGAAGTTACTCGAGAGGCTCTCTGTTCGAACCTACAATTGCTTTGGCTGCCCTATAGGTTGTGGTCGAATAAGTCGAGCCGAGGGTAGAGAAGTCGGAGGTCCTGAATACGAAACAATCTGGGCGTTTGGTCCACAGTGTGGCATAAACGACTTAGAATGGATTGCAGCAGTGAATCACCACTGCAATCTCTTGGGGATTGATACAATCTCAGCAGGAAGCACAATAGGCTGTGCTATGGAACTGGTGCAGAAGGGCAAGCTTAACGCACCCCTCCAGTTCGGGAGCACAGAGGGTCTCATTGAATTGATTCAAGACGTGGCTCACGCTCGCGGGCTTGGTGCAGAGCTTGGAGAGGGCAGTCGAGCGTTCGCATCCAGATATGGTGTTCCAGAGCTCGCAATGCATGTGAAGGGACTTGAAATCC
>JBHLRV010000253.1:0-3638 GCA_048882205.1 Candidatus Thorarchaeota archaeon
CGGACAGGGTAGGAAAGCGGGTTCCTTTTCTCATCGTGTCAACAGGACTCACAGCCCCACTTCTCTTACTGCTCAATGCCTCGTTGGATCAGATTGCTTTGGTGCTTGTACTCATTGGAATCGGCTTCTTCTTCTTCCTTGGAGTTCCACCCAACACTGCATACCAGACTGAAGTTGTTCCCCGAGAGTCAAGGGGACTTGCCTTCGGGCTTTTGTTCTCCGTTGGAGCAATCCCAGGGTCTCTCTCCCCAATTATCTTTGGATGGATCGGTGATCTCTACGGGTTGCCGATGTCAATAATGTTCCTTGTAATCACTACCGGCCGAGCGACTCTGGTCGCCGCTTTGCTGAAGGAAGTGAAGGACCGCATAAGCGAAACACCGATAACACTTGACCTAATGCGGGTCCCCGAGTGATTCGTTAGTACGTTAATGAAGCAGTAGACAACATCATATACACTCTTGAGGGCCAGAGGGCGCAATGATTGACTATCACCTGCACCCATCATATTCGTATGATGCAATCGGATCCGTGAGTGATTTCTGCGTGAACGCTGTTGAGAAGGGATTACAGGAGATTTGCTTCACGACTCACTTGGACGCTGACCCGGAGAGAGATGACTGTTTTGTGATGCTTGGAGGGAAGAAGGTCAGCATATACTCATCAGGCTGGCTTGATGACTACGAGTCTACCATCAGGGTCGCGGCAGATACGTTTAATGAAGAGAATCTGAATGTAAGGTTGGGAATTGAGGTTGACCTCTATCCGGGTGTTTCAGAAAATCTTCCGGAATCTTTCCATCGTACTGACTTCGACCTAGTGGTGGGGTCGGTGCATCTCATCGATCACAAGGCCATCTCACTTGAGGAAGAGGCGCTTGAGATCTTTAGGAGGTACAGCATCGAAGAACTCGGCACGTACTACTACGGCCTCATCATGGACTCACTCGAAATAGGCATCATTGATGTAATTGGCCACATGGACATCTACCGCAGATATGGTGAAGCGTACTACGGTGAAGAGATTCACGAACTTTGGAAACCCCACATCTGCGAGCTCACAAACAAGATGAAGACTAAAGGAGTAGGCTTCGAGGTCAACACCTCCGCATGGCGAAAGGGACTTGCCGAACCAATGCCGTCTGAGTCATTGACTGAGGCGCTTCTTGGAAGAGGCATCAAAACCGTGACTGTGGGCTCAGATGCCCATCATCCGTCGGAAGTAGGATATGGCGTTTCTAGAGCACAGGAGATGCTCGAAGACTGTGGCGCCGTGACCGTATCTATATTCGAACATCGAAGACCTCGATTTCTCACCAGATAGAAAGAAGAACGCGTATCGTCTAATGTATTCCAGCTTGGGCCACTTTATGCTTCAAATAGAAATATAGGCCCAATCAGTCAACAGACGTTTGGTGATTACTTGAAGAACAAGATTCCCTGGCTACTTTGTGTGGCTGGAGGCGTTATGCTAATCATATCCGGTGCAACAGGAAACATCGGATTCTTCGATTTGATTGCAGAGGTCGTATCCTCAATCCCAGAGCTCGTACCATTCCTAGACGCACTTGAGATTATCAGGACTGTACTAGGGACTCTCGCATCTTTCGGCGGCAATACAGTTCTTGTCGGAGGGTTCTTCCTGACCATTGATAGAGTTCGTACAGGAAAGATCTTGGTGGGTCTCGGCGCGGGAATGGGAATCTTTGGACTCCTGATTAATGTCGGACAGATTGCTTACACGTGGGGCTTTGGCGCAACACTCAACTGGCTCATTGGAACAGCGATGACAATGAATGGTGCCGGAGTTCTTCTCACAATCCTTGCCAGGATGATGGCCAAGTAATCAGCACTTTCGTAGGCCGGTGCAGCTTTGAACACCGATGAGAAGACCTCTCTTCAGATTGCGGTGAAGCTAATTGAGTCCGAGCGGTACGAAGAAGCAGTTGAATTCCTTGAGAAACACTTGAAGGAAAATCCTGACTCACTCGAAGGATGGTACAACCTGGGGCTAGCCCTGGCCGCTACTGAGAAGAACGAAGAGGCAATCAAGGCGTATGATGAGGCTTTGGCAATCGACAACATGATCTTTGAAGTGTGGTTCAACAAGGGTACAGTACTCTATGGTCTTGGAGACTTCGAGAAGGCCAAGGAATGCTATGAAAAGGCACTCGATATCGACCAGAACGATGCAGAGGCTTGGAACAACCTCGGAAATGCGTTGTCGCGCATGGGAGAAGGCAAGCAGGCGATTGAGGCATACACAACGGCAGTCGCGCTGAAGCCAGACTATGCCGAAGCCTTCTACAACAAGGCCAATGCACACTTCATTGAGGGGGATGATGAGAGGGCAATAGCGTATGCGGAACTAGCAGTCGAACTCAATCCCTCTCTCATGGAGATGGTGAAGCAGTGGATTCAGGTTTCAAGAGATCGACTTGAATCCGAGATGATGCGTGAGAAGCCCAGTCCAGAAAGACATGAGCCATGAAACGACATCCTTCTTCGATGCGGTAGCAAGCTGTTTACCGATATATCGCATCCAAGAGCAAGTGGCTATCAGGTCAGTCTGAGTGTCACTTCGAAGCCACGATGCGGTTACGAAGATGTCCGATTCCCTCTATGTACAACTCCATCTCATCTCCATCTTGAAGATATTCTGGAGGATCACGTGCAAACCCCACTCCCGACGGTGTACCAGTGGTGATAACATCACCGGGCTCAAGGGTGAATGACTGGGAGAGGTATGATACAATCTGTGGGACATTATGAAGAAGATGGGAAGTGCTGGAGTCCTGTTTCAGGACGCCATTGACTCTCGTCTGAAGAGTTAGATTAGAGGCCTCTCCGAGCTCGTCTGTAGTGACGATACACGGACCCATAGGGCAGAGGCCGTCGAGTGACTTGCCTCGTATCCATTGTGCGTCACTCCTCTGAAGGTCTCGAGCGCTCAAATCATTGACTATCGTGTAGCCCGCCACATACTCAATGGCCTTCTCTTCAGAAACCTCCTTGCATGTCTCACCAATCACAACCCCTAGCTCGACTTCCCAATCAAGCTTTTTTGTTACCTTTGGGATGGGAATCTCAGTATCCGGATCTGCGACGCTTGAAGAGAATTTCGCGAATATTGGAGGGAAGTCAGGGACACTCACTCCCGTTTCCTCTGCATGGTCCCTATAGTTCAGACCTAGTCCAATAATCTTCCCAGGTCTGGCAATAGGAGCCTTGAGGTCAATCTCTTCCCTTGCGAGGACCTGCGGGCGACTGTCGGCAGGTGATTCCATATGGATTTCTATAATCTCCATCACTGTCGCAATGCCTGCATTCCATTTCAGGAGGTCAATCATTCTAGCCGGGAATCTAGGATCATCTACTTGATGTTCGATTTCGAAATGGTCTGCGGAATGGGGGATGTCCAGCACTCCGTTTCTAAGCTCAACACCGATGGAGGTCTTATCGTCCTTCGAATACGTGATAAGACGCATGGGGTCAGGCTCCAGTCATAGCCCATTAATGTTTAGTGGTAAATCTCGTTACGGCGACTAGACCATCTTATTTATCCGGAGTCCGGAGGTTCCCGCTTAAGGAGTGTTGATAGTTGTCGAGATCCCCATCACTGGATGATCTCCCTGATGA
>JBHLRV010000254.1:0-3626 GCA_048882205.1 Candidatus Thorarchaeota archaeon
CTTAACAAGGAGTATACGCGTGAACAGTACAATGAGCAGTTCACAACCAGAGTTCCGGAGCTTCTAGCGAAGTTGGATCGAATCGAGAAGGAGTATCGGGAACGTGTCGCAGATGCACCAGATTTGCTGTATACATTCATAGAGGACCAAAGGATGAGGCTTCTTGAGGCTCAGGAAAGATACGGCGATTGCATACCTCCCACAAGTTTCGAGAATGACCCCGGCTATTCTTCTAACTAGAACCTTAGTTGCGTTTCAATCCTCTTTTCTTGAGCTCAACCATATTCCGATTTCTTAATTAGCTAGGAACTGGATTGCCTCACTCTGCTGGACATCCGATTGTCCCGTGCTTGAGAAGCGTTGGTGTGAGAAGTGAAGCTTGAGCCTTTTGAATTGGAGAGGATTCAGTCTGAGTGGGAACATGTTGTCGACATAAACCTCACTGAGAGCGGCGTTGAGCCTCTTACAGTATCATATCTGATTCCAGACGAAGAAAAGAGAAGAGAGATTCTTGATACGAAACTTGCTTACTCTCAGACAAACGGGACAATGCCCTTGAGAGAAGCGATAGCAAGCATGTACAAGGATGCAGATGCGGAGAATGTGGTTGTCACCAATGGAGGTGCTGAGGCGAACTTCATCACGGTCTGGAATCTGCTGCATGAACACGATAGGGCCAAAGAGATTGTGATGATGCTGCCTAATTACATGCAGATCTACGGAGTCACTAAGGGCCTCGGGGGTTCGGTCATTCCATTCTACTTGAAGATGGACGCAAACGAGTGGGTCCCTGATCTAGAGGGGCTGAAAGAAGCTGTTTCAATAGACACGGTCGCAATCACAATTTGCAACCCGAACAATCCAACTGGGGCCACCTTAGGTTCGGATTATCTCAAGTCTATAGCTGACATCGCCGCTGACGCTGGGGTCTGGATCCTATCTGACGAGATATACCAGGGGGCCGAGCTTGAAGGACCAAAGACGCCCACTATGTTTGACTACTACGACAAGGTGTTGGTGACAAACAGTCTGTCCAAGGCCTATGGCCTGCCCGGTCTGAGGCTTGGTTGGGTCGTCACTTCCCAGAAGCCTCATGCCACAGATCTCTGGTCCTATTCCGATTACACTTCCATATGTCCAACTAAACTAAGCGATAAGCTTGCAACAATTGCGCTTCAACCAGAGATGCGGGAGAAGATTCTGGAAAGAACCAGCAGAATCGTCAAGGGTAATTGGAATGTGATGAGAGAATGGTTGGTCGAGAAGAACGACATCTTCGATTACGTAGCTCCAAGGGCTGCGTCAATCTGTTTTCCAAAGCATAACCTTCCCATTAGTTCGCTCCAGCTTGTAGATCGCCTGTTGAAGGAAAAGAGTCTGCTGATCATTCCCGGCGAACACTTCGGAATGAAACACTACATTCGGATTGGCTTTGGATACGAAGAAGAACATCTCAAGGCCGGTCTTTCTCGTTTGGATGAGCTACTACAGACGATCAAATAGAGAGATGAGAGCTTGAGGGAAGGTGATGTAAGAGTTGGATGATGTGATTCTAATCTCGCAGAGCGAGGTCCGAAAGCACCTACCTATGAGCAAAGCCATTGAAGCAGTTCGAACCGCCTATTCCGCATTCGCCAGAGGCCGAACCCAGATGCCACCTGTACAGCACCTGGATGTACACCAATTCAGAGGCGAGGTAGACATCAAGTCCGGCTACGTCGAAGATTTTGGACTCATTGGTACAAAGATTGCCTCGGGCTTCTATGACAACCAGAAGCTCGGTTTGCCACCAGGTGTGGCCGTCATTGTGCTGATGGACCTGAAGACTAGCATGCCCTTGGCAATCATGGACGGCACCTACATCACTGCGTACAGAACTGGTGCGGCTGGAGCAGTGGCTGCAGATGTCCTTGCCCGGAAGGATTCTTCTCGGGTGGGCGTAGTGGGTGCTGGAACTCAGGGTAGAATGCAGATACATGCTCTGGCTGAGTTGTTCAACATTGAGAGAATCAAAGTGTGGGACATTGAAAGCGCGAGGGCAAAACAGTATGCGGAGGAGATGAGGCAGAAGCTTGAAGCAGACGTCCAGACTGTCGACTCTCCGCCGGATGTAGTGGTAGACGCCGATATTCTCGTTACTGTCACTCCATCAAGGAAGCCGCTCATTGATGTAGACTCCATTGGTGAAGGTCTCCATATCAATGCGATTGGCGCAGACGGTCCAGGCAAGCAGGAGCTTGACCCAATGATTATGACACGCGTTTCAAAGATAGTTGTAGATAGTCTGGCACAATGCCGCCAAATAGGAGAGCTTCAACATGCCCTTGCTCTCGACATCATCAACGAGAATGACGTGCACGCTGAGATTGGAGAGATACTCAACGGGGACAAGGTTGGACGAGAATCTGATAGTGAAACTACTCTGTTTGACGCCACAGGGCTTTCCGTGCAGGATATCGCTGCAGCCAACGTTGTGTATTCGATTGCCAAGGACAAGAATCTGGGACAGAGAATTAACCTTCTTGAGTAGATAATGGGCTGAGGAGCGATTCGCTCAATTATGTGGACGATACTGATCTGGCTATGAGGCGGGCTCTGTATCCCCCTATTAGGAGATTCTCATCATCTATTGGTATCATTCTGTGTTCATCTGGAATGTCCTCGATGCAAAGGGTGCGAGGGTTATGACTTCGCAATTGTGGGTACCCTCAATCTGTGTTCGATATGAGGAACAGAATGTGTCAACAGCTCCCTCGGCAAAGTGAATCGGAATGAAGTAATCAGGCTCAATTCTCTGGATTGCACGAACTACTTCGTAGTCAGCCATTGTCTGGCAACCGGGGCCCAAGGGTAGCATTGCTACGTCGATTCTTCCTGCTAATTCGGTATACTCGAGAAGTGCCTTGGAGTCACCAGCGTGGAAAACCGCGAACCCGTTGATCTCTACTATGTAGCTTGTGAAATTGCTCTCTGCAGGATGACTAGCGTCGGAGCCGCTTTCAGGAAAGGTGTACATAAAGAAGGCTGTGATGTTGGCCGACCCGACTTGAATCTGATCATCCGGATTGACACCCAATCCATCATGAGTCGAGATGGCGGATGTCATTATTGCTGGAAATACATTTACAGTGTCATTCTTCTGAAGCATATCGATGACGGAACTCTGATAGTGGTCGCCGTGGTCGTGAGTAATTAGGATAGCATCTGCTGGGCTACCCGAATAACTAGACGGAAGGTCAACAGGGTCAATGTAGATCCGTAGTCCTTCAGCCTCTATCATGACCCCAGCATTGGCCAGAAGTGTGACTCTGATACTACCTTCAGGCACACCAGGGTCGAAAGTCGATATCAATACAACAGAAGTACCCAGTACAACAACAAGGATTACACCCAGAGCAATCTTTGAGTTTACTGTAAGTTGCATATCCATACATTAAGGGATATGTTGAATATAAGAAGGAATTTCAACGCAATGACCGAACTCCATCTTGAACCCTTGAATGGACTCGGGCATATACTTGAGTGCTAGTCATTCTCGCGGAGTTGTCGGTCTGAATGTCGAAATCACCAAGACATACAGATTGGCATATCACGCAAGTATCTCCGCGCCTACAACAATGATTGCC
>JBHLRV010000255.1:0-3588 GCA_048882205.1 Candidatus Thorarchaeota archaeon
GTGTTTCCTTGGCTAGGAGCGCAGCTAGTAGGGGCATTCCAGTTCCACCAAACACATTCTCACCATCCCGGACATGGCTTGAGGCGCATGCAACAAGAAACTCAATCTTTGTGTACTCAACCATGTCAATACCCCCATGGTTTCTTCGCCCGAAGGCTGTCCAACCTCTCCCAACCAATCACATTGAGGTAGTCATGGTGGTCCTCAACTCCCAGGATGTAGTCGTTCAAGTACTCTTGCCATCCGTCTTCTGTATTCGTCATCTTGTGAAACATCATCAGGTGCTCAAGGTCATAGTCATAGAAGCCGTGGCACATCATCGGATGTGCTATGTAGGGAAGCACAACAACATGATCGACATACATGGCGGGAATCTTCGTCTGGTCAGGTCTGAATCGGATCTCCTCCTCGTCAATCAGCTCTTCAGCAAGGACAATCAGCTTCTTCCCGCAGCGTGAGAGTTCGATATCTTCACCAACTATACCGTCAATCTGGGCATTTCCTGTCTTGTCGACTCTTTGGACGTGGACTATACTAAAGTCCGGCTTTAGTGCTGGGACCAGACAAATCTTCTCGCCTGTAAACGGACAGTCGATTACCTTCAGTTTCTGATCTCCTTGGTACCTTGACAGCCGAGCCATGTCCGTCCCCATCATACTACGGAGCGGCATGAAAGGAACATTGAGTGCCCCTCCCAGGAAGCGCATTGCCATCGCAAGGTTTGTGTAGTCCTCAACCTCAACCATTCTTTCTGCAACTCTTCTTCGCATGACGTGTGAGAGACCTAGAGCCTCTATCGCAGCGAACGCTATTTCAAACCGCGAAGCCACGCCAGCACCGGCCATGATTTCGATATCAACCTCAGAACCACAAGTTGTTATCCTGAGGCCCTTCTTTCTTTGTCGAACCAGCTCGTGTGAGAAAGCGATGGGAGCACGTTGGAATCCGAATCCACCCCATGCAAGAGTAGCACCATTTGGGACCATCTTCGCTGCTTCCGCGAGGGTTACCCGTTTGTCTTCAATCTCTGACTCCGTCATAGCGTTCACCAACTCCATCTCGTGTCTTCGAGCCGGAGAGAAAGTGCGTTCCTTTTAATCTTTGACTAACAGACGCCTGCCCCTGCCTGCCTTCCTGTTCTGTGAAGGTTCTTTGATCAAGTTCAGCATCGCATGTTTCTGTCCCTTATCATAATCGTGAGAAAAAGGGAATCTTGTGAGGTTTCTCAAAAGCTGAAAACTAAAATTGATTTTTGACTCTTTCATATCCTGATTGATTTGCTGGCCCGAATCATCAATTTGGAGTGGAGGTGAACTGATATGGATGAGAAGATTGTAGGGAATATCAGGGTGAGTTTTGACACCGGTTGGTTTGGCTGCCTATTCTTCACTTCAGACAGGCTAATTGCCGCAAGAACTGAGGAGAAACGATACTCACCAGAACATTCAGGTCCCTTGACGGACTTCATCGCACGCCGGCGAGATCGCCGTGTACTAGAAGAGGGGGAAAAGAGAGAACGCACGTACATGACGACGCATCCTAACAACATTCTGATGGCTGACAAGAACAACATTGCAATATCCTACTCAGACATTGTGAAGATTGAGATGAAGGAGCCCGGACGCGTATGGGCTGGTAGAATCACAATCACGGCAAAAACCAGAAAGAAACCGTACAAGTACATGCTTAGAGAAGGAAAAGAGGTCTTTGACCAACACGTCAGTCTAGTGCGTTCGTTGATGTCTGACAGGCTTTCTATATCTTAGAAAGATGCGGTGGCATATCAGCACTCCAATATGTACACTGGCGGATTCTTTGGCACAGCAGGACACGATGCTGGTCATCGTATCTTTGACTCGAAAGTCTTGCGGCACTCATGGTCTGTCAGTCCTGCAAGAATAGTCAGGTTTCTTTGTATGGGAACCAGAAAGACGAAGTCTGTGTCAACTACTGTTCTAATGTCGCCAAATGACTGAGCAGAAACGTGATTGTCTGCTGGATGATATTTCGAGATGTTTCTGTGTTGTCTAAGATGTCGAAAGCGTGTTGTCCTTGTTTGTGTTCCACAAAGTCAACCGGAAGGTTGAGTCGCCTCGCTTCAATTAGGAACTGTTCAATTGACTCGTTAAGATCAGGTGTCTGATCTTGCCCCGCCTTCACGACAAGAAGAGGTATGTTCTTGGCGAGATCTTCGACCGTTCTGGTTTCGCAAGGATACTCAAAGCCAACTTTCCCGGCATTCTCAGATACTTTGCGGGAATCGCACCAGTCCAGCATGAATCCATAGTATAGAACTGCACATCGTATGTAATCCATAGACTCATCCATCAGAACGGACAGGGTGGTAGGAACATTCCCAGAGCACGACCATAAGCCAAGTCTATCAGGGTCTATCTGCAAGGAGATTGCGTTCCTGTGGACATAATCTATGAGTTCTTTTATGTCGGAGTGCGGATCTACGGTTTCGTAGGCGATTCCGACAATCTCTGAGGCGGCCAATAATCGTCCCCAGGAAGCATATTGTCCAGTATCCTTCAGTCTGGAGTCAAGCATCTCCAGCATTCTCGAGTCTGTGTATCCAAAGACAAAGATGACTGCTGGCAGCTCAGAGTCTTCGTCTAGGCCAGGAGGGTAGTAGATATCCATCCTCAGAGCAATGTCGCCGACTTCCTTGTATTCCACGTCACGCTTGACAACAGCGTGCTCCATGTTCGGAACTCGATACACTACTCGCTTCTCAATGAACGGAGTCTGATTCTCCCCTTGACTCATTTGGAATCGTCACTTCCGTAGAAGGCTAGTTGTTTGAGATGACTACTTGTCGCTAGATTGGTCTTTGGAACTCTCTTTTGTCTTCTTCTGCTCCTTGAGTTTCCAGCAGTCAATACAGAGCCGACGACCTGTCTTGACTCTCCTCCCATAACGTTCGATCGTGCCACAAGTATCGCAGCTCATCCTGATTCAAACCTGTTGTTTTCATAGATTAATCATGTGTTAGCTCAACATTCCAAACCTGTCGGCTATTGGAGAACCTTGCAGAAAAGTGGACGAACTTCTCGAAATTTCGTTGAGTTATGTGCTACAAAGTCTAAAATTAACTCAGAAGTATCAGTTCGTACCTGAAGCTCCGTATCTTGGGCTATAATCAATGTGTAGTCTATCCCAAGATACTGCACATCTACTAGACGTGATGAAAATGACCACTGACTGGATCTATACTGGTCGCAGACCCATTGCACGTATGTGCTCTAGAGGTCAAAGAGAGTCACTTAGGATTGGATTACCACTCGTTTTAGTTGTCTTCCTTCTAGTTCCATTATTCTCAGCAACAGGGCCACCCCAACCCCAAGCTGAACGCGACGATCTAGTAGATGGAACGTTCGAGCCTGCTTCAAACTTGATCAGAGTCAATCTACCATATTTCGTTGAGTCAGTAGCGACAGGCAACACAACACATGGTAGAGGAGTTGCTTGGATCTTCAACGACACCCTCCGCTTCAAAGACCCTGTCAGTCAGGTTGACGCATCAGTGTCCATTGGAGTGGGTACTGTGTTCTTCGACACTCTTATCGGAGCAGATGTTGACAC
>JBHLRV010000256.1:0-3588 GCA_048882205.1 Candidatus Thorarchaeota archaeon
CAAAGGACGGCCCCACGTGGAAGATGAGCTAGCCAGGCCAAATCTATAGCAGAACTATTACAGAACACTAACCAGCGATGGATGAAGACATGTGTCTAAAGATGCGGGTCATGTCAGACGGCCCTGCAAGAGTCCGCTGGTTCAGTTTAAAGGTGTCTACGACCAGGAGCACAGCAACCCTCTCATGACACTAGTGATGGCATCTGCTTCTCTTGTCTGTAGGGCAGATGCTCAGGTCCAAATACACCTCGATTCTACAATACTACTTTGGTAACTCTTGCCAAGCATTCTCGCATTCTTCTCACAACAGAGAAAGGAAATCCCGCTGTGAATGTGTCTAGGCTGTAGTGACTCCGTGTCGTATGTCACATCAGTGCGGGGGCCCGTGTCAACGGACCGAACGTACCTCGTCGTGTGAACGACTTGATGCATAAGCCACCGAATTCATTCGGCGGTAGTTGGCTCTTTCTGGCTACATCGGACGCTCCAGTGTACCAGACTTCCCACACAACTATTACAGGAGATACATTCGGCAGTTGTGTCTCCAGTTCCGCTCAACCATCTCCTTGGAGGATTTGGTTCCCGAATGAGGGGTCGGCTCATACCAGCGAAATCCGCGCTTCCTTCCGCCATTATTCCTTCAACCACATCAAGAGACCTAATGCCACCAACAAGAATCAATTGTACGTCAATCGCTTCCCTTATCCCTCGGGCGTATGGCAAGAAGTAGGCTTCCTTGTCCCTAGAACTAAGGAGTGTTTACGCCGCCGGTTTGAGCAGATTGAGTCAACCTACCGGAATGAGCAGTCGTGACGACTTGCCTAGACTTACGGATTATCAAGACCGGACCTGAAGTTCTCTAGTCCTGCATCGATTATTATCTGAAGTCTCTCGTACAACTTCTCCGCTTTGTCGGCGTTCCCACTTTGTTGCGCTTCCTTGATCGAGTCAAATATGTCCACAGCGTAAGGCAGAGCTCTTCTGACTATCCCTTCTATCTGTTCCTCAGTCAGATTGGGATACTGTTGTATCAGCCTCTCCACCAGCCTGTTTCTGATCAATTCAAGCATTTCATTTCGGTTTCCAACTAAATGCTTGAGGTCATAAAAACCCAGCAGTCGGGAGCCTTCGGGCTCCCTTCTCTTTCTCCGTGAATGTCCCTAGAGTGCAAAATTCCCCATCAGGGGGGTGGAATTGGGGAAAGTTCTTTCCTTGGTTGTGTGACCACTGCTCTGCGGAGAGGAAGAAGGGGTGTAGACGGTTTCGGGCCGACCGCGAATATAGAGTCACTCTTCCCGTTACCCACTGCAAAGCATTCGTCAGGCACGTGGATCTCATTTTCGGACAATCCGCGGATTCCGGTAACTAGTTACTCACCTGCGACGGGATGCCATACGGAAATGTCAGATAGGCTCTCTGATACGACACATTAATGAGCAGACCCAGACACACCCTGCTAAGTTGGTTTCCTGAAGTCATTCAGTGGGTAGAAGCATGAATGGTATGAACACAACAATGAAGATGCCGGGACGGCAAATCGTCGGCGCAATCCTTGTCGCGGCGATGGCCATCTTTGCACTCATTTTCACTGCTGTTTTCAACGATCTCAAGGTTCCGGTCCTCATCGTGTTCACAGGAATATACATCCTAATCAGTACTGAGAAGTTGAATAGGACCGCCTTGTCACTCTTGGGGCTGGCCATTGTGGGCGTGGTTCTATGGGTTGGTCTTGAGATGGGACTCGAGGGAGGCGAGGATTTTAGACACCTGATTGTAGGTATTGATTGGACAACCATCATCTTTGTCATCGCCATGAGCGTCATCGTGTCGGTTTCTGCGGCGTCTGGCCTGTTCCAGTACATTGCACTCAGGATTGCTGCACCCAGTGCGGGGGACCACAAGGCTCTGTTCACAACCTTCCTGGTTGTTGTGGCCGGCATTAGTCTCTTCTTTGATACAGTTTCAACGATGCTAATAGCGGCTCCGTTCACAATCGAAATATGCAAGGCCCTCGAGATTGACTTCAAGCCCTTTCTGGTGTCTGAGGCAATAGTGTGCAACTTCTCCTCGATACCCTCAATCGTTGGCGCAGTGCCAAATCTCGTCATCGCAGGTGCGACTGACCTCGATGTCGGATTCCTGTTTGTTACATTCATGCCGTTATCCATCATTCTGTTCTTGGTCAGCCTTCCGATACTGCACCGTTGGTACGGAAGCAAATTCGGCACATCAGACAAGCATCAGGTAGATGCAGTCTTCTCAATCGACCCTGAAACAATGATAAAAGACCGCTGGGACTTCAAAATATCAATAGTTGCCATTGTGTTTCTTGTAATTGGCTTTGCACTTGGCCCGACCTTTGGACTCGTGCCCCCGATGACTGCGTTGATCGTTGCTTCCGCCATGCTCCTGATAGCGCATGGGAGAGCAGATGAGTTCTTGAACCGGATAGGATGGCCAGTTGTCTTCTTCCTAGTAGGCCTCTTTGGTCTAGTTGTAGCCTTGGAAGTCACTGGCCTGATTGATGACCTAGCGCTTCTCGTGGGCGAAATCATAGGCGACAATTCGGCCTTTGCGACAGTCTTCCTTGTCTGGATACCTGCTGTCCTCTCGGCCTTCTTGGACAACCTGCCAGTATCAGCCGTGCTAGCACCGATTGCTCAGCAGTACGCCGTTGTCAGCCCTGTGCTTCCACTGGCGTTGGTGTTCGCAGTGAACATTGGCGGCTATATCTTGACACCTTTGGGGTCTCCAGCCAATATGGTTGTAATAGGACTGTCTGAGATTGAAAATGATCCGATACCATTCATAGAGTTCATCAAGATTGGCACATTACTGGGCATGATTCACCTCATCATTGGTAGCGGATATCTCCTGTTAATACTGGCTCTGCTAGGGGGCTGAGTTTTACAGGAACGCCATCTGCAAGCATTCTACAACAGTTGGAGTCGCCCATGGGCGACTATGATGTTATAGTGATAGATCTACTAAGAGGAAAGACAGTTAGGCCGCGACGAACGTGCCAGATGTGAGGACTTTCGAAGATGGACGAAGACAGTCAGCGATTCTATCGTGACAGAATCAGTGATGCTTGTTTCCATTCCTTGGCGATGCTTATGGCAGAATATGACTCTGAATCCCACGCATTCATTGAAACTAAAAGCTGAAGACGATTCTTCCCTATTCTATCCTAGGCGATTTACATATTCCGATCATCAAACTCAAATGGAGGTGAACAATCATGAGTGGAGCTATTAGAGGGAATATCGACGTAAGTATTGACCATGCTTGGTATGGCTGCCTGTTCTTTACTTCAGACAGATTGATTGTAGCAAGAACTGAACACAAGCGCTACTACCGATCAGTAGGAGACACGGAGCTCTTGATGGATTTCAATGCGCGCCGGCGCGATCTTGAACTACGCGAAGAGGGCGAGGAAAGAGAACGCATGTACATGACGACCCAACCTGATGACATTCTAGCGGTTGACAAGAAGAACTTCGCAATGTCTTACTCAGACATCGTGAAAGTTGAGATGAAGAAACCCGGACGAGTCTGGGCAGGCAAAATCACGATTACAACAACTAC
>JBHLRV010000257.1:0-3551 GCA_048882205.1 Candidatus Thorarchaeota archaeon
AGCTGACCAAGGGTTTCTATCCCGTGTCGCGCCAGTCTGGCAGCAGTCTTCTTGCCAACACCACTGATTGCATCCACACTAAGTGGTCTGAGGAAAGCCTGAACATTATCCGGGTCTGGACCAACGACCGTGATTCCCAAGGGTTTGTTCATCCCAGTCGCAACCTTGGCTACAGCCATATTGGGAGCCACACCAATAGAGCAAGGCAGTCTGGTTCTCCGCTTCACTTCTTGTTGGATCACCAGCGCGAGTTCTCTTGGGCTCTCGTACTCTTGCACAAGTTCAGTCACTTCGATGTATGCCTCATCTATGCTCGCCCGTCGGACTCTCCCTCCGTCAGAGTGATCTCTGAGAACCTCCATTACCTCAGTGGAAGCCTCAATATAGCTTGAGAAGTCGCCGGGAACAAAGACAGCTTCGGGACATAGTCTGTACGCCTTGGAAACCGGCATTCCGGAATGGATGCCGCGGTCTCTTGCCTCATATGAGGCCGCTCTAACCACTCCCCGACCTTGGCCGCCTTTCGGATCGTGCCCGACACATACGGGCTTGCCTGCAAAGTCCGGATAGTTTCTATACTGCTCAACGGCCGCGAAAAAAGGCGTCCATGTCCACATGCATAATCCATCTATTCACAGGTGTGACCCGCCAATCAACTACGATTGGAATGACTTTTCGGTTTCTCCGTCCCTTTGTCTGATCGAATGTACCATCTATGCGGGGGGAGTTTGCCGAACATAATGTGTAAAGATGATGGGTTGTGTATCAGCGACAACATGGAGCTGGATTTGAAGATGAATCTCTTGCCGATCCATACTCCTCCTCATACTCAGTTTCTGGATACCCGGAAGGCCTTAAGACTGTCACCTTACCATACTCAGACAGAGTGTATGATTGTTCTAGGAACCGAGAACCACAATGAAACTCAAGGGGAGAAGTGAGGGTTAACAGAGTAACCAAGGTTAGAGGCGGAATGCAGACCAGATCACTGCTTTTTCTGGGGGAGCAGCTCCGAGTAGTCAGTCAGAATCTTCTCACCCATATTGATGATTCCCCTGCTAGTGCCCTTGATGTCTTCCCAGAGCCTGGCCAAGTGTCCTTTGTCAATCCCGGCAATCTTCGATAGGTCATATACCTCGTGGGCGCGATTGTAGTATCTGAATGCCCCAAAGAAAGCCATGAAGTTTCGTTGAGCACGTTCATCTAGCAATTCGAAACCTCCTGTGGTTATCGCCATCTCCCAGACTTCAAGGGATATCTCCATCTCTCCCTCCCGCAGGATTGTGATGATGTCATTTACTGATCTGACCAGCAGGCGAGTCAGTCGTTTGGCTCTCTCGCGACGACTTGCATACCTAGCGATCTCAGAAAAGCTGATGGCCAATACAAAACCGACGAATGTTGCGATGATTTCAGTTGCGAGCCCGCCAAAGGCGATTCCAATCTCAGGGAAGAACACCGTAACGAACACGACAATCAGGCAAATTGCGAACGCTGCGACCCAATACCACACTGAACGCACGGAAACCCAACCCTTTCGAACATCAGATTCTGACGGCGCTTAAATCAGTTATTCTCATCAGTGTGCGGAACGGGGTGCCAGATTGGACAGACTAGGCGGGCTAAGTTCCGACATCGATACTGTCAGACCTTTGCTTCATAGGTTTCCATACACGTTTCTGAACAGAACTGGTAGCTCTTCTCTCCGACGTCGAGCTGATAGTGACCACCTGGGCGCATCAAATCACCACACTCGTCACAAGTGACATCAAGCTTGCCGCCAATAACCCTGACGTACTTCCTGACCTTCTCCGCCATTGCTATCTCTCCATTCGCTTCGGTCGGTAACCGGTTTCGAAACCTTCCAGTGTACCGAACAACAAGCAGGTTCCATACTCCTACATAAACCATTGGAAGGCAAACAGTATGATGGATGATGTTTCAGACTTCATATTCCCAGGAGTGGAAGACTTGAGAGAACAGGGTGGGATGGGTGAAAGGAATTGGCACCAGGTGACCATAACACAGAGTGCAAGACGCACTGCCTTGAATACCGACGAGCTTATGTGGGACCTCTTCCAATGCACGCTATTACGTGATGTGGGGTCTAGAGGATGTACGAGCGCTTCGAGCCGTCGGACCGAGTCTTTGTCGACAGAGAGGAGTATCTCGACTGGATGTCCAAGGCACTTGAGCGCTGCAAGGAGCGGAGCGTCGTTCTCCATCTTCGTGGAATTGGGGGGATTGGAAAGAGCTCACTTCTGGACCACTGGAAGAGCACAATTGACGAAACTATTCGTCTTGATTGTGAGCAGTACACCGAGTTCTATGACCGCCTGAATGTGATTGCAAAGGGAGCAGTTCTCCTTGGAGCTAATCTACGCCGCTTCGACGTTCTCTGGCAGATTAGGCAACGATTTGTGGAGGGAGTAGAGCCTGTCAAAGAAAAGGGCCGAGAATGGGCGAGGGAGATCGTGATGGCCATACCGTTCATCGGCTCTCTAGCAAGTATCGGCAGTGCAATCAGTGCTGTTGGGGCGAAGGTAAGTCCGAAGCTCAAAGGAAGATATGGCGATCTGGGTGACTGGCTACAAACTCGTCTTGGCAAGGACTACATTAAGCGGCTGCTGGAGATACTTTGGAAGGAGCCAAGGCACGCAGAATTCCTATACGTTGACGCACTGTTGGAAGACCTGAACAGCCGCAAGTCCTCCGAAAGGCCCATTGTATTCCTGCTTGATCACTCCGAAAACGTCGACAATGAGAGGTGCCGTTGGCGTTACGGTGGTAGAGAAATAACGGAAACCGAGCTCTGGTACGTATTCCTGACTTCCCTATCGAACTGTGTCGGAGTCATGGCAAGCAGACAGGCCCTGCCTAGCAAGACACGTGAGGAACTCGAAATCGAGGAATCCGAGCTCACAGAGCTAGACAGAGAGAGCTGCATCGAGCTCCTTGAGCAACGTCGGATTGAGGACGCTGAGCTTCAGGATAGAATCGTCAGTGTAAGCGGCGGGAACCCCTTCGTGATAGGTGCGATATGCGACCTTGCAGAGTCCGGTGGCCTGTTGCTCAGCGATGTGGAAGACCTGCGGGCAGACACACTTGAGGATGTTCGACTGAAGACCTGGAGAAGACTATTCAGCCAAGCACACGACCTCCTAGGGCTAGTTGAGAAGGCAGGTCTTGTCCCGTTCTTCGATCGGAGAATAATGACCATCATTGCACAAGACATGAGGACAGATCACTGGGATAGATTGATTCGCCTGAGCTTTGTTAGAAACAGGAGGGACGGGACCTGGGTGCTACACGACTTGGCGAGAGAGCTCATCGTGGCTGAACTTGGCCAACGATTACAGGACTCGACAGATCAGGTGGCTGGGCTTCTCGAGAAGGCCTCGACCGACGAGTCGGACTACGCTCTTCTTGGACTATCCCTGTCAGTTCAAGCAATGGCCGCTGAATGGGATGCAGCGGCAAAGCTCGGATCCATTGCTTCTGACCTTATCTGGAGGGCCGATTTCTCCGACGCGCTAGAACTTGTCGATGCC
>JBHLRV010000258.1:0-3524 GCA_048882205.1 Candidatus Thorarchaeota archaeon
AACTCGCTCTGCGAAGGCCTACGCATTGGCTTTTGCTGTCAATCCACGAGGGAATGACCACTTGATGACGGAAACATTCGCAGAGTTCGGATCGAGTCCAGAGGCCGTTGCTATTATTGAAAAGGTGACTGGTGACAAGAAGTGGGCATCACCTCACCTAACAGGATTCCGAGCAGACATTGTCAGGTGGCATGAGGATTGTTATGAAATAACTGAGGCGTTGGGATTCTGCGTGTTTACTTCCACTGCACTTTTCGGGGTCAATCCGGAAAACATGGCCAGATTGTTTTCGGCAGCCACTGGCATCCCCATGACTGAAGAGGAGGCCATGCTTTCAGGACGAAGGGTGGTTACCTTGGAGAAGGCCTTCAACGTCACTCGAGGCGCCACGAGGAAACATGACGATCTTCCTTGGCGTGTCATGAATGAAGGTGCGGCATCAGGACCGCTCAAGGGAGAGATGAACTCGAGAGAGGAGATCGACAAGGGACTCGACCGCTACTTCGAGTTGCATGAGTGGGATAAGGAGACCAGTTGGCCATATCGAAGCACATACGACAAGCTGGGCCTTGGCGACGTTGGCAACTACCTTGAGAAGATGGGGAGGGCACCCAAGTAGGAGGGCATCTTACCCTCCTCCCTCTTTCTTTTCGGTTCGGCATCACGCCAAAACTTAACCAAAACAGACATATGTTAAGCTGCCAGAGCAGCATGTTATTAATGATCTGTGAGTTGTTGATTTGCGATGAAAGGATTCAAGGAATTCGGTGTAGCAATGACAGGAGTCTTCCCTGTCTTCGAAGCGGTTGAACTTGCCAAATCCGCGGAGAAGCTGGGCCTTGGATCGGTCTGGTTTGCCGAGGACTACTTCTTTCGTGGAGTAGTTCCATATATGGCCGCTGCCGCGATGGAAACGCAGCGTATCAAAGTTGGCCTAGGTGTAATCAACTGCTATTCAAGACATCCTGCTCTTATAGCAATGGAATTTGCAACTCTCGACGAGATGCTCAAGGGAAGGGGAATCTACGGTCTTGGGTCGGGGGTTCCTTACTGGATGACTCAGATGGGCTACGACATGACGAAGCCACTGTCAAGGACTCGTGAATGTGTGGACCTCATCAACAAGATAATGTCATTCGAGAGCATAACCTATGACGGGCAGTTCTTCATTGCCCGAGACATCAAGCTCATCTTTGAGCCTGTGAGGAAGAAAGTACCAATCTTCCTTGCTTTTGAAGGGAAGATGGGATTGAAGTTGTGTGGAGAGATTGCGGACGGAGCGATTCTTTCCGTCTTCAATACGCCAAGCTACGTCAAGTTTGCGATTGATCGATTCAACAAGGGTGCAAAGAAGGCTAAGCGAAGTCTAGATGATTTTGAGATAGTGGCCTATCTCCCGATGGTCATTGATGATGACCTGGACAAGGCAATATCAATAGCTCGGGACTTCGTAAAACTATATTTCCCTGTATCAAGCCCGGATAGCCCCCTCATGAATCATGCGGGAATCACGTCCAAGAACGTCACGGAGTTCAAAGAGGCGGCACAGAAGGGAGAAGATGTCGGAGCGCTGATAACTGACAAGATGGTTCAAGCTACCGCCGTCGTTGGGAGTGTCGAAACATGCATCAAGCATATCCAGGGTATCCTCGACGCCGGTGCAAACACACCTGTCCTCTTCCCTGTGCCAGGAACAGATCCGGTCCAGACCTGCGAAACCCTCTCGAAAGAGATTGCTCCTCATTTGCGTTGAATCGAAAGGGTTCGCACGACTGTCACCAGAGTGATCCTCCACGTGGAACTGCACCAGTGATAGGAGTCCCAAATGCCGCAAACCAAGGATTGCTACCCTACGAGGACGCGGGTATCCTAGTGCGTTGCATGCAGGTCGAAACTCAAAGACAGAAACGATTCACAAGCTAACCGCCAATTCCTATCCAGACTCTTGCCCTTACTTGGCCACAATTGGCTCCAGTAGATTTGGACTTCGGCTCTTCTAGCCTCTCTCTCACGCGATTTAACTCGATCCTACTATTGACCTAACCATACCGCCAAGGTCTTAAACCACGCTTAAGATGGCATATATGCACTAAGGCAGTGATGAACAATGACCGAGAAACTAAGAATCTTCCATGCCTGTGACCCGCATGGCTCCCAACAGACTTGGGAGAAGATGTGCAGGGCTCCTGAGGTATTCAAGGCAGATGTGGCAATGATGTGTGGAGATCTGACTGGGAAAGCCATCTTGCCTGTAATCCAAGAGAAAGAGGACCGCTGGTATGCGCAGCCTTACGGAGAGAAGAAGAAGTTCAAGAAGCAGAAGGATGTGGATCGCTTCATGAAGTTCTACAATGACACAGGAATGTATGCCAAGATCTTCACACCAGAGGAGCTCCAGAGAATCCAAGAAACGCCGGGTGCCATCAAGGAGCTGTTCGAGCAACTAATGGGAGAGAGAATAAAGGAATGGCTCGATATGGCCCAACAGAGGATTCCAGAGAATGTAGATGTTGTCGTGAATCCGGGCAATGATGACGATTGGGTCATTGACAAGATCATTGAGGAACATCCACGAATAATCTATCCACTGAAACGAGTTGTCGACGTGCGTGGACATCCAATGATTAGTCTTGAGTGGGTAAACTCAACTCCCTGGGATACTCATAGAGAGTGTACTGACGAGGAGATGATGGACAAGCTAGAGGCAGAGTTCGCCAGAGTAGATGACTACACCAATCTGATCTGCAATCTCCATGATCCACCCCACAACTCAACCTTGGATACTGCACCCCTCCTAAAAAGGGTCGAAGATGGCCACGTAGTTCTCAAGTCTGGAGGGGTTGCCCTTAGGGGCCCGGTGGGGAGCAAATCGGTAAGGGCAGTGATAGAGAAGTACCAGCCTCTTCTTTCGATGCATGGTCACATTCATGAATCGGTTGGTTATATCAAGATAGGCCGTACACTCTGCGTCAACCCGGGCTCCGAGTATAGAGAAGGGATTCTGAAGGGATTCCTCATCACAATAGAAGACGGAAAGGCAGTGGCTGGACGAGTGGAACTCTAGCAAGAGCTGCAATTGAGATTGTGTCGAGAGCACATGTTCTCATATATTCTAGTCCTCCTCTAAGGACAGAAACTGATTCATTTGATGCAATCAGAGGTCCTCGGCTGTCACCGGAACCGGAATTCGCTAGATGACTCCATTTGAGTTTAAGATAGTTATAATGCTTGCCACCTGCTAGTTTAAGTAGGGGCCTGCCCTTCAGAATTAGAACGCATTAGGAGAGGTACATCATATGACCTTTGTACTGAAGACTCGGACTGATGTTGAGGATTTGACTCTAGGTTGCACCTTCTTCGGCACTGGCGGAGGTGGAACGATGGAAGTTGGCCTGGAGATGCTGTACCCACACATCGATGCTGGACGGAAACTAGAGATAATTGAAGTAGGCAAGCTCAAAGATGATGATTGGATTGCCTGTCCTGCATACTCAGGAAGCATTGCACCGCCGACTCCCGAAATT
>JBHLRV010000259.1:0-3520 GCA_048882205.1 Candidatus Thorarchaeota archaeon
CGTGGATCAGCAAAAGGTTTCTCTTGGCATTCTGGATAGAGCGCTTGAGAATTTGGCCGGGAGCTGAAACAGCGATTGGTTCGATTCCCGCGACTGGCCCCATCTACTTCTCCATTACGTTGACAGTGTCTTTGAAAAGGGGCGGACAAGGCATTCTGCATCGGAAATAAGCGGCAATCTGGAGGAAGACACTTTCACCGACAGAAGACTTCGGTCCAGAAAAGAAGAGAAAAAGCAGACTCTGTTCTTCAAATTCAGAACAATGTCTGTCAGACATCTAAGCGAACTTCAAGAGGACATCGATTCGGTCTACCATGAAGACAGACTTGGCAAGAACGAGACCTTCAGAGGATATATCGCCAACAAGAAGTTCTCTATTCCAGAGTCCTTTCCCGACGCAGAATCGATAGTCATACTTGCGACTCGGACCCCGTTGGCACTCGTGGACTTCCACCACAAGGGCGAAACTTACGAAATCATGTTGCCGCCACAATACTACGATGATGGGACCACCGAACAACAAATTGAGGACATTGTGCTCAGGAAAGTCATAGGGGAGCCTGGACACAAAGTCGAGAAGGCAAGCACTCAACTGTTTCTCAAACGACTAGCAGTCAGGAGTGGACTCGGCAGATATGGCCGGAACAACCTTTGCTATGTAGACGGAATGGGAAGTCTGTTGACTCTGCACGCCTACTTCACCGACTACATCTTCCAAGAAGACAGCTGGAGGGAAGTCGAAATGATGGAGAAATGCAGAGATTGTAGAATCTGCATGCGAGATTGTCTTCAAGGATCTATCAGGCAAGATGTCTTTGTCATCGACGTAGACAAATGTGTGACACTTTACAACGAGATAGAGGGCGAGTTTCCGGAGTGGATAGATCCTGACGCACACAACTCACTTATGGGTTGTATGAGATGTCAGCTTAGATGTCCAGCAAACCGCGATGTTGTCCAGAAAACACTCCGCCTTCAGGACATCAGCGAAGAAGAAACAGAGGCGATTCTCGAACAAAGGGGCGACGTAAAACTTCTGGAATCTCTCTCAGAGAAACTCAGAGGCTTTGCTCCCACCCAGTCATTGGACACGTTCTCTATCTTTACGAGGAATTTGAGAGTACTGATAGACCAATAGCTTGTTTCAATTGAAGACTCCGCGCAAGCATTGTTTCGATTCCCGACATAGAACCCTTACACATACTGAGTCCTCATGCCGTACGCTATTGCCCCAAACCGAATAGAGTCGACAAGATCAGTCCATTGAAGATTCCACTCTGTCGAGCCATTCATTTACTAGTCCGTTGAACAGTTGACTCTGCTCCAGGGGCAGTGCATGGCCTGTTCGGTCTAAAACTGCAAAGCTGGCCCGAGGATAATTCTCAAGGACTTTCCAAGCGTCCTGATAGCCCACCACTTGGTCCTGCCTGCCTACCAAGAAGAGTGTGGGATTTCCAAAACTAGTAGACAACATATCCTGCTCAAAGCTGAATATGTCATCAGTTGTATCAAATCTCTCAAGGTACTGTCTATCAGCTAGTTGCGACCCGACAGTAATCTCCTCTTTGTATCTTCTCCATTGATCTTCAGTCTGAATTACGGACACGCTTTCGAACTCTTCGCGCTCTTCTGCGCTTAGACTCTTGAGCAGGTGCTCATCTTTCACAAAGACTGTTCTCTCGGGGAGAGTTCGGTTTTCGGGAAGAGGAACCATTCCTGGCACTATTAGCAGAAGTCCATTGACTTGTTTAGGTCTAAGATGCGTTATGGCACGTGCCAAATAGCCTCCGTAGGAGAGTCCGGCAATCACAAAACGAGTTTCGGGAGTCATTATGTCAATGAAATCAAGCACGAGGCGAAGAACATCCTCTGAATTCCTAACCGAATTCCCACCATTTGTCTGCCCGTGTCCCGGTAGGTCCAGATAGAAACGCTTCCACCCGTTTCTATTCTCGAAGATTGGCTCCATGCATCCGATCATTGAACGGTGATCTAGCGTGAACCCATGAAGGTTGAAGATTGGCCAACCTTCTCCCTTTGTTTCATAATAGATTTCGCAATCTCCGACTCTGCATATCATTCCTCAAACACCAGATTGCGTTTGGCTTCGAAGTCTGGCTATCATTCTTCCTATCGACGCAGCTGAGAAAGTTACATTCCGACCACGGGTCCTCTTCCGGGGGTTCGATTACGGCTACATTCACTTCATCTCGCTTTTCTGTTGAGAGCTTGGGAGAGGCCAAGCCGCTCAGCTTTCAGCATTGCGACTTTGCTCTCATCGAGTCTGCCTTGAAGGTCTAGCACGACACCAAGCCCGAACCAAAGCAAGGGGTTTCCGGGTTGGCTCTCGATCAGCTTTCCAAACTCGTATTCAGACATACTCACCGAGCTATTGTCCAGCTCGAACGCCTCTGCAAAGGCATCCCTCCCTTCGATGAGTTCACCCACTCGTATGAGGGCGACACCTAAGGTTTCCCACAACTCAGATCTACTGGGGGCCAGCTTCACTGCCCTTCTAAACGCCTCCACATTCTCATCGAGTCGGCCCTGTAGTGAAAGAGATCTCCCTAGCAGCCACCAAGCATCAGCATTGTCTGGTTGGATTTCAAGTAGCCTTCTCAAGATGATCTCTGCCTCCCTAGTCTTGTACGCGTTCACTAGTTTCATGCTCTGATGCAGGAGTCGTGATGCATTGTTGCTCATATCTACCCTCTTCCTTTCCAACTCTCCCGACGTCGGATTCCAATCTGAATGACCTGCTGAAGAAGGATCAGAGTTGGTTAGATTCTCTCTCCAATCTAAACCTATCCTCATGTCCAATCTGGAACTTCGTTCGGACACCCGGTGTTGAGAGATAGGCAATGATTGTTATGGCCATTGCTACCCCTATGATGTTGCTGAATAGAGTAATGCCGGCGGAAGAGATGTCCATCAGCACACCAATCAGGACTCCAACCAGTATTCCAACATTTGTCAAGACACTTCCCCACCATGCCCAAACATGCAGATCACCAAGTGCCCAACCCGTGGCTATTAGGATTGCACCTCCAATTATCAAAAGGAGTCCATAAGCAATAGCATAGAACAAGACGAGCAGACCCAACACAGAATACGCGATTCCAAACAAGATCTGTATGTCTGCAATGATACCTACGCCCCTCGGACTACTTGAAGGCCTAATACCTTCCACTCTAGAAATCCCTCCATATCTGTGGCTTAAAGGGCGAAGCCAACTCATAAACCTATAGTGGCCTCGATTTCATATCGAGGTTTCAATTCCCATCTGGATTCACCTATGGCTCCGGTTACTGCATCTGTCGGTGGTGTCCTTGCTGCTAGGTCTGCCAGAGAATTCCTTGGCCACGTGGGGAGCGTCGTCAGCCTTGACTGCCTTGTCCCTCGGTGAAAACATCGATCTTCTCCCATATGACTCCCAATTTGACTAATGAATCCAAGAAGTGGCAAAGCGAGTTCGATTCCCGTTTCGGACTCCGTCTGCATCTCGATTGCGCTGATGACC
>JBHLRV010000260.1:0-3496 GCA_048882205.1 Candidatus Thorarchaeota archaeon
CGGATTCTTCTCCAGACTTGTGCAACTCCTTTCTCGGCCATCTTAATCACCTTCCAAGAACATGGACGATGGACGTGGCACCAGTTCCGCCTATATTGACTGCCATCGCCTTCTCAGCACCGTCGACTTGTCGACCCTCACCATCACCGCGTAGTTGGTGGACGAGTTCGACAATCTGCGCAACACCAGTTGCACCGATCGGATGTCCTCGAGCCTTGAGACCTCCCGAGGTGTTCACAGGGAATTTGCCACCGATTTCAGTCAGGCCTTCTTCCTGAGCTTTCCCTCCTTCGCCCTTCTTGACGATGCCCACGTCTTCGACCTGCATAATCTCACTTATGGTGAAGCTATCGTGCAATTCGAACACATCAATATCAGTGATCTTTAGCCCAGACTTCTTTAGGGCTTCTCTGGAAGAGAGGATCACTGAGTCCATTCTGGTGATACTCTCTCTATCGTGAAGTGCTAACGTGTCGCTGGCCTGCGTTGAAGCATGTACGTATATCGGAGTATCTGTCAACTCCTTAGCTTTCTCTTCGGAGCACATTATCAGGCCGGCCGCACCGTCACTAATCGGTGATGAATGCAGTACCCTAAGAGGGTCAGCAATGAAACCCGATCTCATGACAACTTCCAGAGGCACCGGCCGCTGGAACTGTGCGTACGGATTGTGTGCGGCATTGGCATGATTCTTGACTGTTACAAGGCTCAAGTGTTCTTCAGTTGTTCCGTATTCCATCATATGGCGTCGAGCCATGAACGCATAGAGGGCCGGGAATGTGGCCCCGAAAATGCCTTCCCATTCCCAGTCGGAAGCCACGCTCATTGTGTTCATCGCATCGGTCTGCGTGACATCACTCATCTTCTCCATTCCAAGAACCATCATGATGTCGTGCTCACCCGACCGGATAGCCATGTAGGCTTGTCGCACTGCAGCGCCTCCACTGGCACAAGCAGCTTCGACACTGTATGCGGGGACGTTGCCAAGCCCGCCCATGTCCGCAGCCATTGCTCCAAGATGTTCCTGGCCGGTAAACCTCCCAGCACTCATATTCCCAATGCAGATGGCATCAATATCTGCACCTCTTACACCTGCGTCAAAGATGCACACCATCCCTGCATCAAGCGTTATGTCGCGTATACTCTGGTCCCATAGTTCGCCAAACTTGCTTATGCCGACTCCAGCGACTGCAACCTTTCTATTCATTTGATCACTCCCTCATGCAAGTGCCACGATCTTCCGTCTGTACTTCGCATAGACTGAGTAGTTTACATAGGTACGACGTTCAATATAGTCATCTACAGTTGGGACTTCTCCGCGATGCTTCTCAATCTCCTTCTCGACCTTGATGATGAAAGCATCGCTCCCGGCACCTGAACCGTACGAAACGCAGAATATCTTTGAGCCAGGATCAGCAATGTCCAGAATTCTAGCCAGCCCAATCATTGCTGAGGCCGAGTAGGTATTGCCAATCTTCCTTACGACCAACCCATCTTCCAGCTTCTCGGCAGGTACTCCAAGCTGCTTCCCCATGCTGATGGGAAACTTTCCGTTAGGCATGTGAAACACGAAATAATCGTAATCATCAACCGTAGAGTCAGTCTTTTTGAACATAGATTTGGCGCCTTCTCCTACGTGACGGAAATAAGCAGGCTCGCCGGTGAATCTGGCACCGTGGCTTGGAAAGTCTTCACCTTCACGTCGCCAGAAGTCAGGAGTGTCAGTAGTGAAGGAAACCGTGTCTTCAATTGTTGCAACAGGCTTCTTATCACCAATGAGGAGGGCTACACCTCCTGAGGATGCTGAGTACTCCAATGCATCCCCCGGTCGACCTTGGGCCGTGTCAGAGCCAATGGCAAGTCCAACTTCAATCATCCCTGACTTGACAAGACCCATGCAAGTCTGAATGGCTGCCGTTCCTGCCTTGCAGGCGAATTCAAAGTCTGCACACGTCAGATCTGTAGTGCAGCCAATTGCCTCAGCAACAATGGTTCCTGTGGGCTTCACTGCATATGGATGCGATTCCGATCCAACATAGACTGCTCCGATCTTGGTGGGGTCAACTCCACCGTGTTTGACCGCGTTTCGCGCGGCTTCGACTGAGATTGTTGCTACATCCTCGTCAGGACCTGCTACCGACTTCTCGAAAACCCCTAGAGCCTTACCAATCTTGGGGCTAGCACCCCATACTGCCGCGATATCCTCGGTCTTTATCCGATAGCGTGGTACGTAGACTCCATAACCTACAATGCCTACCATGTGTGCTCTCTCCTTTCTCAAATCGTTAATTGTCGAATTGTTTTACGTCATTTCCGCTGCGATTTAGTTCTGTCTGCTTGAACCTCTTATGAAGGTTGTTGCGTGCCCCTCTGGTGGTAACGACTTTTACCGAATGTCCTACAACGAGTTAGGATGATGCCGACGAAACTCGGACCCGTGAAGTACTATATATGCCTAGCGTAATGTCGCAGAGTCTTCTCAGCACTGATTCAAGTGTTGGCTGAATTAAGGCTATAAGTCAAGATGTCGAGTACCACCACAGTGAGTACCTTGTCAACGGTCGGCACAAAAGCGAAACACGTCACGGTTTCTGAGAAGATGACAGTAAGAGAGTTGTTGGAGGAACTGAATCTATCCCTTGACCATGTTGTATTGATGGACGGCAAGAAGATGTCTCTCGACACTATCCTAGAAGAGCACGCCGTTGTTGTCGTACTTCCACTCATTGCGGGAGGCTAGATGGACTACTCTCTCATTTTAGGTAGGATTGGTTCAGTCCTGAACTCGATCTTCTGAGGGGATTTCTCAACGGGCATTCCCATATCGCAAGAAAGCCGATCAAGCACTGACTGCGTAAGAGCTACTATCTTTTTCCTCCCGAGGTTCGAGGCATTCTTCACATGTCTAGAAACCGCTTCCTGAAGTGCACTGCTGGACCCTGAGCTGTATTGAGTCGCTCTCTTCGGAATCTTGGTAATCGCCTCAGGCAGACCAAGGAATCTAGCCAACTCTCGAAACACAATCTTCCTAGATGGAGTTTCTTCAGGATGGATCTTCCATGAGGCTGGCATAGTAAGTGCAAGACGGACGAATCGATTCTCTAGGTAGGGGAAGAACGCTCGGAGCCCGTGAGATGCTATTGCCCTCTCGTCTCTCTCTATGTTCACTTCATGCGTCCTTGACACTTCCTCCCACAGCCTAAGAGTCAAGGAATCTGGGCCCTCTTCTTGGTAGATCCGAAGGTGTCGTGAGTAGCCTGCAAAGAGCTCATCGGGTCCCTGTCCCGACACCATTATTGTCAGTCCGTCATCTGACGCCCTCTGAGCCGCCAAGAAGAATGGTAACGCGATTTCGACGTCCATTAGCTTCGAGCTTTCTATTGCCCAGATGACTCTTGGCAAGAATTCCCAGACCACATTAGGCTCAATCTCTACTTCAACAAGATCCAAGCCAATGGATTTGGCAGACCTGTCCGCAACTCTTCTGTCGTGGGAA
>JBHLRV010000261.1:0-3492 GCA_048882205.1 Candidatus Thorarchaeota archaeon
GGTTCTGGATGCTAAAGGAAGTGTCAGTCAAATCATCGAATACGATTTGGACATCACGGAACAGAGGTGGGTGGAGAGACAGCTAGAAACAGAATCTAAGAGAGCGAGATTGTATCTAGACGTATTATCACACGACATGGCCAATCAGCTTCAGGTCATATCGGGCTGCATTGAACTGATCAAAGAAGCATGCATTATACCAGGAATGTCTGAGTTCGCGGGTCGAATTGTTTCGCAAGCAGCAGAAGCCTTGCTCAAATGTAGAAACCTGATTTCAAAGGCGAGGTCGACTGAGCAGCTTGCAATTGTTCCGCTTGTTGAGAGATCACTTCCCAGAGTCCTATTGGACTGCATTGAACAGCTGGGAGAACGACACGAATCATTTGTCGTTGAAATCGTATCCATGTTGGAAGAGGCTCTAGTATTAGCTGACAGGTTCCTTGAAGACCTGTTCAGCAATCTACTAGACAACGCTATTGAGCACAACAAGGGGGAGTTCAAGCACGTCTGGGTTGGACTCCGCCGCGTGGGTGACGAGTATGTAGTCTGTTTCGGTGACAACGGCCCAGGAATCGATGACACGTCAAAGACAGACATATTTGATCCATCACAGCGGCTTGGAGGGTTAGGGATGCACTTCTCTGCTGAAATTGTAGAGAAGTACGGAGGGGACATCGAGGTGCGTGACCGCGTGCTTCACAAGCCTGACGAAGGAGTGAAGTTCTTGGTGAGGCTACCTAAGTTGGGAGGGTCTACCAAGTGGAAGTAATCATGGATGAAATCAAGATTCAAATCAATCGAATCTTGCAGGTCGGTGTGCGGTGGATGGGATTGCAGAGGACTGCAGCCACCGTACTAGCCGCTCTGTATTTCCAAGATTGCAAGTCTGAATCCCGACTCTCTGCGAAAGAGATCAGCAATGTCACTGGATTGTCCTCCAGCACAGTTTCCTCGATTTGCTCTCAGTTGGCATCGCTTGGCCTTATTATCAAACAGACCGATTCACAGAAAGGTCGCGGAAGGAGAAGGTCTGTCTTCTTTCTGAGAGGAGGTTTGAGCGACGTACTTAAGCTTGGGATAAGAAGGAATCTCGATCAGGTTCGAAGAATCCTGAAAGACATCGACGCACTCAGAAACGGGCCAAACGGCTCAGACACACTCAACCAGATGACCATAAACAGGATTACAGGCGAAATTGGCCTGTTCCTATCGGAGCCGTGGACTATGTAATAATCAGGAGGTATGTGAATGACGAAACAGAACTGTTGGGAGTTTATGAAATGTGGACGTGAACCCGATGGCGCCAACTCAGCTGCACTCGGAGTCTGTCCAGCAGCAATCGAAAAGAGTACTAGTGGCACCAACAGCGGCACAAACGGTGGCAGGGTCTGTTGGGCAATTGTCGGCACTCTATGTCGAGGTGAGGTCCAAGGGGAGTTCGCCTCAAAGATGGGAGATTGCATCAAGTGTGACTTCTACCACGCTGTCTCAAATGAGGAAGGCAAGTTCGTCTTGTACCCTGACTCTATGGCCAGACTGAACTGCTGGGAGTTCAAGAAATGTGGAAGAGAGTCAGGAGGACTAAAGGCGGATGAGCTTGGGGTATGTCCTGCTGCAGTGGAATCAAGCACCAACGGCTTGAACAATGGGACCAATGGCGGACGGCTGTGTTGGGCCATCGCTGGTACACTCTGCGGTGGCAAGGTCCAAGCAGAGTTTGCCTCAAAGATAGCAAACTGCGTGGAATGCGATTTCTACAACAAGGTGCTCAACGAAGAAACTGACTTTGTGATGTACCCGATCTGATACTCCAAATGAATCGATACTACTGTGAGCGAGGATGAATGATAGGATAGAACAAATGGTGGGAGCTGGTGTAAGTCGATTCCTTGGGATTTGGCGGCCATATGCACTCTCATTCTTGTCGCCACTATCCTATCCGGAAGACCCACACATCCACACACAATACACCAGCCCCGCCTACCCTGGGGAACGATCATCATCACAACTATCGACCCTGGGGTGAAGTGTATTGAGGAATCTCGATAGTGGCGAGGGGAATCAGCTAGAAGTTGCTTCTAGCGATGAACAGTTGAGTGATTATACACCCAGAACGAATGAGAAGTTCCTATTCATCATGCACAAAGAATCAGGAATGGCCATGTACTCACATGCATTCGTGTCAGATGCATTTGACCCACCACTGATTTCAGGGTTCATCGGCGCAATGGGGAGTTTTCTGACCGAGTTCATAGGTTCGGAAGAATCACGATGGAAGACCGTCTACGGCTCTGACACAACACTGATTGTTGAAGGTGGAGAATGGGCAGTTGCAGTCTTGGCTGTTTCCAGAGAAACGAGCGACATGCGAAGCAAGCTTGCAATCATTGTTGCTGAATTCGAAGCAACGTACGGCGTTTTTCGAAACGCTAAGGGCTTTGAGGGCTCACTTCTGGGAGAGTTTGACAAATTCGTCATGGGGGTCTTTGTTGGAGACCGGCTCACATCAAAGAGCAAGTTTCGACGTAGGTTGGATTGGCAAGATGCCCGAATGATTCCTGAGTCTTCGAAGCAATCCTTTCTGACCAGGAAGCTTCTCGACCTTGCTGATGGGCAAATGGACGTGCAGAAGCTGACTGACAACTTGGGGATATCTACTAGAGAAGCTCAGGAACTCGTATCAGAGGCATTTTGGCAGAACATGATCGAGCTAGACTATGCGCCTTTGAATAATGACGTCTTGATAAGGACAGAGAAATCATTGAGTGTCCTCTTCTCACAAGCAAACCCACTCAAGATTTCTACGTTTTCTCTGATGGTCATTGGAGCACTAGATGGTTATCGCTCAATCGAAAGTCTCACCGAAGGTCTTGATGAGTCTCAGAAAATCAGAGTGCTTTCAGAGCTTGGTCATCTAATGGGGCTGGGCTATATTCAGAAGACAACTCCTGAACACAGAATAGTCCTGAGCAACATCCAACTCCTCAATCGCTTCCTGTATGAGTGCGCACAGCTGACTTCTGAAACCAGAGTAAGTGAGATTCTGGAGAGTGCGATGGCTGGAGGTGTCAAGCTGCACCCCTGGATTTCCCGAATCCGTGTATTGGATGGCCTTCATCTCGCATGCCTAATCGATGAGAACAGGTCTCCTGTCGATCTGAATGACATTCATGATGCGATATTGCACCTGCTTAACTCAACATACCGGTTACTCTGTGAACACATGCCCGAAGACAGACTCCGAGCTGTTCTTGCAGATGTCAGAAGAAGCCTTCACACTGGCCGATGACATGAAGTTTTGAATCAGGCATGGCAACCAGCCTGTGAACGCTTAGTAGGAAAGTTATCCCCAAGCCTCATCGCTTTCTGGCAGCGTTTCTTTTGGCGGTTCAGACTTCTCTTGCTTCTTAACAATCTCGACCAGCTCAGGTATCCAGTCAATCCCAATCTTCTTGATTTTCTCCATAGTTGGAACTCCATTACGAGTCCAAC
>JBHLRV010000262.1:0-3487 GCA_048882205.1 Candidatus Thorarchaeota archaeon
CGACATATACATTGACGGAGGACCTTCAGCGGCGAGTGAAGACTCCACCATAATTGGAGTCGAGAGAGCAGAAACTGAAGGAGAGCATCTCAATATTAGGCTGTACAGAGAAGGTCAGCTCAGTATTGAGAGAATCACTAAGAGTCTAAGGGGGGACCCGAACGCTCATAGGTTCTGGACAACACGCGTCGTCTACTCTGATACGTGAGGCGAAAAGGTCTGCAGGAATACAACCTTCTAATCGGATGCCCAAGAGAAAGGGAGAAAGCAGCCACCTCTGAGGTTCAATACTTCATAGGCGACCTGCTGGGAGATTCTGAGCTGAGAGTGTCCCGCACGCCCATCTCAGGACTACTGGCATGCCGCACAGCGCTGAATCCTATCGAAACTGTTCATCGACTAAAGGAGTTTGCATTTGAGAACCCATACCAATTCAGGTTTGCAGTACGCTTCACGCCTCTTGAGTTCTGTGTTCGTTCTGACATCACCGAGATTGTCAGAATCGCCGAGGCGCAAAGCACTAGAATCAAAGATGATGAGTCCTTCAGAGTCACTGTTAGGCGAAGACATACAACGCTTAGGACCATGGAAGTAATCAGTGCGGTGGCCGCTGTCATCCCTCGAAGGGTCGACCTTGACAACCCTGACAAGACTCTGTTCATTGAGATTGTCGGAGATTGGACAGGGATATCATTGCTAAGACCAGAGGAGGACATTCTTTCGATAAGGTCTATGCGTGATGACCTATACTAGGACTCTGTCACGACTCCAACGATACCATGGAGATTCTACTTGCTACACAACCTGCAAGGGCTTTGAAACGAGATTCCAACGAGCCAGATTCCGACACGTTTGATAGTTCAGTTTGGCTGATCTTGAAGTGCTCCATGACATGGCGGAGTCGTTCCTCTGTTTGCGAGAATGGCGGTACAACCTCACTTCCTAGTCTTTCGACAACCTGATGGAACTGACTCTCTAGTACTTCCTCTTCTGATGCAACCATGACAAGTGCAACAGATTCAAGACCGTTTCGAACTCCGACGTGCTCTAGAGCCACGCCGATTTGATGTTGGCCAGACGCGTACAAGGCCACCTCGACATCCAGACTCCGAGCGATGCCATACCCTCCTTTCCATGCGTTGAGAGCATTTTGGGAGGCAGAGAGAAGATGGCCTACCCCGGCTATGGGTAGGGGATTGAAGAGCTGAAATGCAAGTAGGTCAGTTGAGAACTCTAAGGCCATCCGAAGCAGTGAGTTCTGATCGAGCTTGTTCTTGTTCTTGAGCTCTGCGATGCCAACCTTGAATGTTTCTTCTCCGTAAACCAGGTTCTCCAGTAGCAATCTTCTCACCAAGACAAAGTCTACAATCTCTTGACAAAGTAGTCAGCCACCGTGGGCTGGAAACCAACCTCGAAGACCAACTTGTCACGGAGTTGTTTCGTATCAAGAGAGGGGTCCTCTTTCTTGAAGATCTTCACGAGGGCAATGATTGACTCTCGCATTTCCCAAGGATAGACTGTCCAGCTCTCTGTTTTGACCATGTAATAGTCCGGGGCTACTCTTGACCACGGCTTGAAATGAAGGACTGCAGTCCTAACCTCTCTCGCTCCAAGAGAATTCACATGTTCAATGGCGTAGAACAGGCTATCACCAGTGTCTGCCACTTCATCTACCAGAAGAACACTCTTCCCTTCCATTGAGCCAGTGATCGGCTGAGTGATTTTCGGCTCTCTTCCCTTTTTTGCAACATCGGAGTAGTACTCGATACGAATGTTCTGAAGTGTATCAGCATAGAGGACGTCCGAAAGAATCCGGGCAGGAATCCAACCGCCTCTTGCGATTCCGATTATGACACTCGGCTTGAAACCACTCTTGACAATTCGTTCAGAGAGCTGGAGAGTGAGATTATAGACATCATCCCAGGTGAGTATTAGATAATCCATCCTGCTCGATATCCCCACATAGGCCTTGTAAGTCAGTGGAGTTCCTCCATAATAACAGTATCCTAGGTTGGCTCTTGCGTAACCTAAATCTAGGAGAACGAGCCGTTGTAGCGGGAGAGAAATGAAAGCAGACCTTGTCCTCACAAACATAGGCCAGCTCGCAACACTTGCAGGAAACAGCAACAAGCCCAAGACAGGAGAGAGCATGAAAGAACTATCAATTGTAGAGAATGGGGCTGTGGCGATAAGAGATGGAATGATTGTGTCCGTAGGCACTACTAGGGACGTGCTGGCCGAAGTCGAGAATGAGCCATCTCTCCCAACAATCGAGTTTCCAGGGATGCTTGGAATCCCAGGCTTTGTAGATAGCCACACCCACCTAGTCTTTGGCGGTTCACGTGAGAATGACTTCGCCATGAGACTTGATGGCAAGACCTATCTCGAGATCTTAGAGAGCGGCGGAGGAATTCTCAACACTCTCAAAGCTACCCGAACCTCGACACAGACAGAATTGAGCAGCTCTGCATTCTCCTACGCAGAGAGAATGCTCAGTAGTGGGACAACGACTGTTGAGGTCAAGAGCGGTTATGGTCTTGATGTGGAGAATGAGCTGAAGATGCTCCGTGTAATTGGAGATCTTCAGAAGCGGCTACCAATGGAATTCGCTTCTACGTTCATGGGCGCTCACGCGATTCCTCCAGAGTATCAAGGTCAGACTGACTACTACGTCAGTCTGGTGGTCGAAGAGATGATACCGGCCGTTGCGAAACGCAATCTGGCAGAGTTCTGCGACGTGTTCTGTGAGGAAGGGGTCTTTGACATTGAGCAGTCTCGACAGATACTTCTGGCTGCGAAACGTGAAGGGATGAAGCTGAAGGTACACGCGGATGAAATAGTTCAGCTGGGCGGGGCTGGTCTTGCTGCGGAGGTTGGTGCTGTTTCCGCTGACCATTTGCTGATGGCAGCGGATGATGATCTTGAGGCTATGCTCAAGGCCGAAACAATTGCCACATTACTACCCGGAACTGCATTCAGTCTCGACACAGCCTATGCTGATGCACGTAAGATGATAGACATGGGCCTCCCTGTGGCCCTCGCAACAGACTTCAATCCTAACTGCGCAAATGAGTCCGTGTTCTTCACAATCGCGCTTTCATGCCACAAGATGAAGATGCAGCCGAGAGAGGCAATCACAGCAGCCACAATAAACTCTGCACACGCTCTGACTAGGAATGAAAGTGTGGGCAGTATAGAACCGGGTAAGAGAGCTGACATCGTCATTCTCGAATGCCCGAATCCAGAATACTTGTCATGGAGATTCGGAGTAAATCTTGTCCATACCGTCATAACCAATGGACATGTCGTGCACACGAAACTTGGTCCTTGAAGTGAGTCGGCGCTAGTCGGGATTTTAGCGCGCTCCAGGACGACTTCCAGACGCCTGGTACTCCCTGAAGTAATCAAGCCATCTTGGGCTCCGGGGAGCATTCTTCACCCACTCAACGAACTGTGTTAGCTTCTCAACAGTTTCAGGATTTGCTAT
>JBHLRV010000263.1:0-3482 GCA_048882205.1 Candidatus Thorarchaeota archaeon
AAATACCTACGAGGCCGAAATAACCTCGATTGTTTCGCCGATCACCAATGCAGTCGTGATTCGTCTGTCATGCCCGCTAGTCTTATGATTCTTCGGTATGTGTTGTCAAGTTCGGTCTGAAACTCTGCATCGGTCATAGAAACGACTGCATTGGTGATCGGCGAAACAATCGAGGTTATTGCGGCCTCGTAGGTCTTTGGATCTTCAGTTGGTGTGAGCAGGAGTGAAATACAGTATTGCTCCTCCTCTCTCACAATGCCAGTATAGTAGGATGCGACTCCGTATTCCTCACCTCCGATGCGAACGCTAAGAGATGAGAAGCCAGCAGTGGCATCACCCATGGCGTGTGAGGTGAAAATCCGCATTATCTCTGTGTTGAGATCCTCTCGGTAGTAATCAGCGAAGTCCGCAGGGACCTTCGCTTTGAGGACTGCACCGATCTTGCTGTCCCAGTCAATCAAGAGCATTGCAACAGGCATTCTTTCTCACTCCGGTCCCATTTATGACTGGTCTACTGGAGCTGGTTGGAGACGTTGACCTCTGGCTGCTAAAAAAGCTTGTCACTAGACGCTTCGCAAAACAGTCAAAAACGCCCAAAAAGCGCACTTTCAGGTTGAAGCACTGGGGAGCCCGTGCTTCCTGACAAAATCAGCAATTCGCGCGAAAACCTCCGCTACTACCCCTTTCAGCTCAATCGTGGCGTCAATTACTAAGAAATTGGCCGAATCCTCTGCAACCATCTCAAGATATGCCTGCCTGACCATAACCAATCGATCATGTTTCTCGAACTGTATGTTCAAACTGCCCTGGCGCGCTGTAGCAATCCTGGCCAGCCCCACCTCTGCTGGGACATCTAGCAAAAACACAATGTCTGGTTCCGGAGCGCGAATCTCTTCTCTGTTTCGCCGTAGGATTTCACTCCAGTGTAACCCAGTGCTTGTTGATTGGTAGGCGCCAGCGGCAAAGAAGTATCTGTCCATTAGAACTACCTTGCTCGCGGCAAGTGCAGGCTCAATCCTATTCTGAATATGCCATTCTCTATCACGCATGTACAACTCAAGCTCTTCGTTTGGCGTGAGCTCGCCACGTGGCGTGCGCTCTCTTATCTCCTTGCCCCAAGGACTCTCATTTGTTGGCTCTCTGAGGCGCACAACATCCATGCCTTCGCCTGCTAGAAGCACAGTGAGTCTATCACAGACGACTGTCTTGCCAGCACCATCGATCCCCTCAATCACGAAGAGGAAACCGCTTCTACGAGGACTCTCAGATGCCAAGTTCACTATTCTCCTTCTGCTCGAGTCTAGAAGTTCCTCCTTCATATAGGTAATGGGTCATCCGCTCAAACAGAGGTCAGAAACGACGACGAAAGCAACTGAAAACAGTCACGAAGAGATTCATACAATGTTTATTAGGATGGGACCGCTTTGTTCAAACGAGGACCTCAAGGGGAAATCAAACTATCCCAGCGTGGACACGTGAGGCGATAAATCGGTAGGGCATCCCCCTCCCATGTAACAAACTGCGATAGCGACTTGCGTCCAACCGCGTTCGTTCGTTCTTTGGGTCCCCTGTATAGGGGGGCCAAGGTCCCCTTGCAGAGTTCTCATGCCCCCGATTCGTTGAATCACGTGTCCCGACACTATCAAACAGGACGATAACGCTTATTACTTGCCGGGCTCGTAGGATAGGTTAACCTATCCTAGGACGTTGATGACGAATGATGCCCTCGAGAGTCCTGTTGTTCCTCGCATTTCTACTGGCAGTCATTCCTAATCATGCTGTGGGACTGGCGACTCAGCCCCAAATGCAATTCACACATGCTTCGAGCAACATTTCACTCGAGATCGACTTCGGCAACGGTACAACTGTTGAACACGTGGGTCTGAGTGGGAATACAGTCCTCAATGTGACGGAGTCCACTTTTATTGTCGAGGTCAGTTGGTACGGAAACCTTGCTTTTGTGGAAGGTATCGCCGGGGTGACGAACAACCAAGGTGAAGGATACTGGTGGCAGTATTGGGTAAATGATGAATATGGACCCGTAGCGGCAAACGTATACGAGGTTCAAGAGGGTGATTCAATTGTCTGGCGGTACACAAGTTCACAGGTCGAGGGACATGGAGGACAGAATCCAGACCTGTTTCCACTCCATGATCAGTCTACACTGTTTGGTGCCGTGATTCTAGGGGCGCTGGGTTTTGGGTTTCTGGGAGTTCTCTACATAGCGAGAAGAAAGAGTTGAAGATGACGATGAGAGGACGTTCAATGGCTGTCGCTTGCCTAATTGGTTGCCTGCTGGCTGCATCAGTGGTTGCATCTCCAGCAGGGTACAATGAGATCGTGGCACCGAATGAATGGGGAAACACAGTGATAGCTTGGACAGTGCTTGACAGTCCGGATGTGGCTTTCGCTCTCTGGTGGTCAGGAACAGGAGCATGGTTGGCAGGCCAAGGAAGTGAGATGATCTTCAATGTGACAGGCGTTGAGGAAGATATCGAAGGTGTGCTGACGCTGGGAAACATGACATGGTCTGCTAATGACACTTTCATCGCAATGGACTTGGCACTCAGTGTTTGGGGAATCACTCCATGGCTTCCTGGACTTGTAGTGGCAGTTGGAGAAACCAACCTTGATGAGCTCAATGCAACAGCCTACGAAGCTGCAGCGAGAGTATCTGGCAACTTCCTAAATGGCACAATGACATCATCCTATGAAACTGTAACCGCAAGTGAAACTGCGTATGACTGCCTAGTCTTTGAGTACGAACAGGACCCACCAGTGTTCGGAGAGCCTCAAATCATGTATCTTGCGTACGATACAGTAACTGGCGTTCTTGTGATGGCAAATACTAGCTTCTCCTTCGGAACTCCCTACATACTCACACTAGAACTTGACTCGATTGTGATTCCTCTCCCTCCAATCAATGGGTTTCAAGTGTGGGGTGTCTTGGTCGGTGTGGGGATTATTGTGATTGGCTTAGTCATTGTTCTGAGAAGAAGATAGAGCAAACCCGTAGGTGATTCCGTGGATACTCATGAAGGGTTCTATATCAACCGTAGTAAACGGGTATCCATCATAGCGATGATGACAGCTCTTGCACTTGTAGGCAATTACACACTGGTCATGATCCCAAACGTAGAGCTCGGCTCAAGTATCCTGTTTGTGACATCCTATATCTTCGGCTTCAGCATTGGTGCGTCTTGCGCTGTGATTATGGCAGTCGTCTTTGGCTCGATAAACCCGTGGGGAATTCCTATTCCGGAGATCCTAATCACACAGATTCTGGGATGGTTGTACATAGTAGCTGCAGGCGCTCTAATGGGAACCAGCCAGAATCCAAGTAGAACGACACATGCGGACATCTTACGAATGGGTGTGGCAGGGGTATTCTTGACGCTCTTCTTTGAACTGCTCACGAATCTTGGCTATGCCATTGCCTTCGGTATTCCGTACTGGGTCACAGTCCTTGCAGGCATTCCATT
>JBHLRV010000264.1:0-3458 GCA_048882205.1 Candidatus Thorarchaeota archaeon
CGTTGACAAAAGCGCAACGGAGAGCGTTCATCACTGCGATTGGCCTGTGGGCGATGTAGTAGATGATGTGCTTAATGATGAGATGGCGCTAGTGCTTCGATTGGTGTCACTAGGTCATGCAGCAAGGAACAAAGCAAATCGGAAGCTTCGTCAGCCATTGTCTGAGATCGCGTTTGCTGTTGGACTGGACAAGGAACAGGAAATTGTCCTGCGTTATGCGGAACTGATTGGCGATGAACTAAATGTCAAGAATGTTCGTTTGCTTGACGTTGCTGCAGAGGTGATGAGCTATCAGCTCAAACCACTCCCAAAGCAACTAGGCCGAAAGTATGGTTCCCAATTCCCTGCTATACGCAACGCGATAATGAGTCTGGACCCGCGTATAGTATCGACTAAGTTTCAGGGTGGTGAATCTGTAAAAGTGCGTGTGAATGACGACAAGTTCGAGATCCTACCTGAAGAAGTCGAGGTGATAGTCGAAGCAAAAGAGGGTTTTTCCACAGCCACAGAAGGTGCGTACGTCGCAGCCTTGACGACAGAGCTGACGCATGAACTAGAATTGGAAGGCTTGGCACGAGAGTTCGTTCGACGTGTTCAGAACTTGCGGAAGTCTGCTGATCTGAACGTCAGCGAGATGATCGAAGTCCAATACTCCTCAAGTAAGCGAATGGCAGAAGCAGTTGACTTTCATGAAGGATACATCACAGAAGAAACACTTGCCACGAGCCTGAAGAAGGCGAAGAAGCCCAGCGGCAGCTTCCAAGAGGAATACACCTTTGGCGAGGAGAAGCTTCTGGTAGCGATATCCCCTGGCGAGAAGTAGGACTCTCAGAGGATGATACTACCGTAGAGGTAGATGCGAACACGAAGCTTCAGTCACAACCCATTAGGCTTCCTCAGAAGCACTTCGATCAAGGTGTGGTAGAATTCAGCATTCTCCTTGATTGAAGAGAGTGAAACCCACTCATTTGGCCCATGGACATTACCTCCTCGCGGCCCAAAATCGAATAGTTCAGATCCGTCTGAGAAGAAGCGTGAGTCCGATCCACCAAACCCTTCAATCAGACGATAGCGAATGCCTTCTTTCTCCAATGCCCACTTTGCAGAACGGATGAGTCGTGATTCTGGATCTGAATCAACATAACCAGCTCCAGAGTTCACTTTCAGAGAGAAGATATCCACAGAGTCATCCAGAGCCGCCAAGATGGCATTTTTGACCGATTCACTGTCGTTGGTCATGGCGCGGATATCACAGTAGAGGGTCCAAAGGTCACCCTCCAGGGAGAGCAGGTTCGGCGAGATTATTGTCCCCCTATCAGAGTGTTTCGTTGGGAATGCCGCCTGTGATACGGGCATAAGTGATCTGATTAACGCTGTGAGCGTACTATCATACTCTTCCTCTGAAGCCGCATCATCTGGATGGAGAAGATCAAGTTCGACCCAATCTGGTACAATGTTGGATCTCAGGAATGAACCTCTCAAGCTCTGGACAACAGAATATGGATTCACATCCAAATGCTTGGAAGCTGCCAACATCGAGTGTCTATCTACGCCAGGCCTCATGTATGCTGAATGACGAGACTCGCTACCGAGGACCTCAGTGGTGAAACGAACTGTTTCGCGATTTCCTTTCAGCCTCTTCTTGGAGATCTTTGCCTTGATTGTGGTCGGCAAGATGTTCCGTCTTCTGTGAATTATTTGTTGGTCGATGCCATCTGCAACCACAACGTAGTCTGGAAAGAGACCAGATTTGACCATGTACTCTCTGAGTACGTAGGCGCCATTCCTACCACCAATCTCCTCGTCCCCAGTAGCCGCAATCATTACAGTGGCCGGATGGTCGCTTTCTGCAATCTTCTCAGCCAACATTAGCAAAGACACGACGTTGCCCTTGTCGTCACAGGCCCCCCGCCCGAAGGCCTTGTCGCCTTCCACTTTCAGTCTGAAGGGGTCAGACTTCCATCCCTCACCGACGGGAACTACATCAAAGTGTGCAAGGAACAGAATCTTGAACTCACCATGGCCTCGACGACCGAAAGCGGTAGAATATCCCTCTGATTCGATAAGCTCAGTCAGGAATCCAAAAGCTTCGAGCTTCTCGATGATATATTTGGCGCAATCGGACGATGCTATCTTGCTCGGGGGATCATTGACTGTCTTGAAGGAAATCAACGTCCGAAGCTGATCAAGTGCTTCGAGAGTCATGATGTTTCTGAGGGAGAACAACCTCAGTCAAATATCCATCGAATGCAGGGTATCGTAACAGGCAAGAACCAAAGAAAGGAGAGCGAGTGACGACCAATCAGGCGCCACCCACATAAGAGGAATTCACTCTAGGTTCGTTTGTACACCCATCTACTCCATGAACCCAGGCTTGGCATCTGTTCGGGCATCTTCTTCCGCTTTCGAATTTCCAAGATCCTTTCTTCTTGCAGGTTGCTCGGCAGGGGCTCAAATCCTTTGAACTCATATCCGAAGAAGCTCCGCCCTGCAGTTGCACTTCTGAACTCGTCTGCTATTCCGATGGTTTCTGCTGTGGGCAGGACACCCTTAATTGTGACCGTGTCCTCCTCACCCTCAATGGTGACGACCTGCCCTCTGTGACCGGTAAGGACCTTGATCACCCCACCCTGCGTATCGGTGGGTGTCTTGATGTCCGCGTGGAGGATTGGCTCGAAGAGGGCCGGAGTAGCTGTCAGGAAACTCATGTTTAGGCCAGAACTAGTCATTGTGGCGACTTCGCTGTAGCCTGTGTGGGCAGGATCAGTATGAACAGTCGCGTCTGTCAGAACGACCTTGACTCCCATAATGGGCTCCCGTGCCAGTGGACCTTGGTCAACGAACTCACGGAAGGTAGTTTGCAGATAGGAGAATATCCTATCGAACCTCTGCACTCCGCTCATGGCATCTACGAGCATAGACGACTCATATATGTCGAGAATCTTCCGTGCCTTCTTTGCGTCCCAACCTGCTTCATCACGAAGAATCTGAGCACGCTCTCGGGCGTTCTGGTCGGGTGTAATGCGCTTTCTCCTGATGAGCTCCACTGTCTTCTCATCAAGCGGCTCTACATAGAGCCTAAGACGGTTGTGACCGTTTGGTGATTTGGTGTGGAACTCGTCACCACGCTCGGTTATCTTCTCACGATAGACAATGATAGGCTCAGAGATTGAGATCTTCACCTGCTCATTGATGCGCTTTGTGAGTATCTCTATCTGAAGCGGATCAATGCCATCCAGCCGGTATTCGCCTGACTCCTTGTCATGGATGAATCTTGCTGTAGGATCAGCCATTATCCACTTTGAAACAACCTCACCAAGTTTCGCAATGTCTTGAGGGTCTACTGGCTTGATGCTCCTACTGACAACTGGCTCGCTCACGTATTCAATGGCCTCGAACGCTGGCATATCTGAGTCAATCTCAACGAAAGACTCACCAGAGGGACATATGAAGCCGAA
>JBHLRV010000265.1:0-3455 GCA_048882205.1 Candidatus Thorarchaeota archaeon
AAACCAAAAAGAAGGGCAGCTTTCGAAGGAATGTGATTCTGACGTTTGTGACGATATCCATTCTGTCGCTAGGCGCGACTGGCGCTATCTCTTACTTCTTTGTAGACTTGATTGGCAACTTCACGACCACTGAGAGCAGCACTGCTCTGGACTCTCAGACACAGATAAACATGCTATCGACCGCTGAGAAGACCGCAGCAGTGATCAACCAGAAGTTGACGAACGCGGAGGCAATGGTACTGGCCATGGCAGAGGAATGCGAGAGAATCTTTAGAACTGATTCCACCTTTCAACCCAGAGAGGTCTACTACGACTTCTTCTTTGAGAATGTAGGTCCGCCTGGCTCCAGGCCAAATGATACTCAGTTCAGTGCCGAATATGGCATCAACGTTTCTTGGAACTACAGCAGCTGGTTTGTTCCTGGATCCGACTCTTCAAACTACGGGAGCTACTTAGCAGGCAATGCCGATAGACTGGGTCGAGTATCAAACCTCGACTATATGTTCCAGGCCATCCATCAACAGATTGACTTCAGGTGGCTCTATCTGACTTTCGCGGATGACAGTCTGTTCATAAACTATCCAGGCAGCATCCTAGGCGGAACAGACCTAGAACGACAGACAGATCCGTGGTACCCAGTTCTTGATGATTGGTATATCGAGATTGAAGGAGGAGAAGGTGACATCGTCTTTGTCGAGCCTTACTATGACCCCATCGACGGAGTCTTGCTCATATCAATCGGAAAGACGGTATATTATGAGAACGGCACACTCCTGGGTGTGATAGCCGGAGATATCACGATTGAAGACATCAATCGAAGAATCTTGGACATCACCATACTCGACACAGGCTATGCTGCTCTTGTCGAACAAGTCAACCATGGAGTCATAGCTCATCCCGACCTCGTGCCAGACGACTATCTAGTTGGACTGCCAGACCTAGTCAATGTGGAGTCCAACACAGATGGGAGCCCGACCAACCTCAATGTGGCTCAAGTAGTCTCGGGGGCCACGGGTTCGCTACAATACACGAAAGACGGCGAGGACTATCTATTGGCGTACACACCCATCGGGAAAGCAAACTGGATCTGCGTCATAATAGTCCCCTTGGACGAAGTGCTTGAAGCGATTCCAGTACTTGAAGGACGAATTGCCGGAGCCAATTCACAGGCAACACTGTTCATTTTGACAATAACAGCTATCGGAATTCTTGTAGCCGCAGGAGTAGCAGTGGCAGTCTCTAATCAGATCACGGGGCCACTTCAATACATGATGGATCTGGCAACCAAGAACGTGACAGCAATGATACGGCAAGATCCACTTGATACCCTTGACCTGCAAGTAGATGTGACGTACACCTCCAAGGATGACGAGATTGGCGAGCTGGCAAGGGCCTTCCAAGGAATGCTGGACTCGATCCGTGAAGACGACTCTAAGTAGAAGAGAACCAGGGTGCAGAGAGTGAGCGGTGAAGATTGGTCAATTGACAAGTCAAGACTAGTATATGGTCTCAACCGCAATGATCTCCACTTTCTTGACATTGATAAGAACGGCCTTCTGAGTATACGAATAGGAGAGCGGGTCATATCTGTTGAGGAAGTCATCAAGCGGATTGAAACACAGAACGGAGAGAAAGTAGGATACACCTCGTCGTTCACTCTTAGGCTTCCTCAGCTCATCTCCTATCAAGTGAATAAGCTAAGGTCAACGTTCACCAAAGTCATCAATGAGATGGGCTACTCCGGACGTTTTCTGGGACTCTATCCAGTTAAGGTAAACCAGCGTCAAGACAATGTTGCACAGGTCCTCCGTACTGATTCTGAGTACGGGCTTGAAGCTGGAACCAAGGCTGAGCTGTTCATGATTAAGTCTCTGATCTCGAAAGAAAGACACAGGTTGATAGTATGTAATGGAGCAAAGGATCCTGAATACCTAGAGAACATCAACGATTGCATCGAGGAAGGCTACAACATAGCAGTTTCAATAGAATCGCTTCATGAGGCAAGGCTGATAGCTGATGTGATTGATCCAGAGAGAGCGAACTTGATTCTTCGAGTCAAACCCTACTTGACGGTTAGGGGGCACTGGTCACATTCAGCTGGCAGAGATTCTAAGTTCGGGCTGAGTATTCATGACCTGCTCGATGTAGTTGGCTTTCTGAAGGAGAGAGGGCTTCAAGAGCGAGTCTCGGCTATTCTCGGTCACGTTGGCTCTCAGATAACTGCGATAGAGGACTTCCGGTTATTTGCCGCCTTCATGATTAGAGTCTACCAAGAACTAAGGGAGATGGGACTCTTGGGACTTGAAACGATTGATTTCGGTGGAGGTCTCCCAATTGACTACACAAGTTCACATCCACCGGACCTCATGGAGTTATATGCTCGTTCACTGATGACCGGAGTCCAGGAAGAACTCAAGAATTGGCCCGACGGCCACGTCCCGAACATAATGATTGAGTCAGGTCGAGGTCTCACAGCTCTGGGTTCATTGGTTGTCGTGAAGGCACTCGATGTCAGATCAGTGTTTCCTGCTGGTCAAGCGCAGGAACAAGAGGACGAGAAGGTACTTGCCGACACCAGGGCTAAGATTGCCAGGGCCTCTTCAGTTGATGAGCTGCTCGAGATATGGAAGGAGTTTGATTATACCAAGTCAGTCTTGGCTGAATCATTGAGCGTTCTGAGAGAAAGAGAGAGAACTACTGGAATCGTCAGAGCCGAGATTCGCCGTCAACTTGCCAAACTGGATACAGCTGGTTTGGAAGCTCACGCCCTGATTGAGAACCTATGGCATCCAGATCACATAGTGATTGGGAACTTCAGTGTCTTCAACAGTGCATGTGACTATGTCTTGGTGGATCAACACTTCCCCATCTTCCCGATAAGGGACCTTCATGTTCGACCTGAAACCACAGTTAGGTTAGTTGACATCACCTGCGACTCCGATGGTGAGATATCTCAGTTCCACAGAAAGGAAACTGACGAGATTTGGTTCACAAGAGACAACAGACCTCTGACGATGACTGAGGCGAAAATGGGCGAAGGCATCCCGGTGGGATACTTGGAGAAGGTTCAAGGGTCATGCTTCGTTATTGCTCTCACAGGAGCTTATCAGGATGTCATAGAGATGGACCATAATCTCCTGGGAGACCTACCCGACGTGGAGCTTGTTCTGACCAAAGATATGGAATGGCAGGTAAGATGGGTGACAGGGGCTGAGAGCATGGAAGAAATCCTTGAAGAGATGGGATATGTCGGTTTCGACATCGACGAGGACCCTTACATGTCAGAGAAGAAATGAACAGGGATATCTCAAGTTTAAGGACATGGCTCAGGCTCAGGCTCAGATTACACTGTAACCACGGCTATCCCAGAAATCATATGCTCAAGCGTACAATGCACAATGCAAGCCTAGCCCGACATCTCTTCTCCGGTCCACTCTTTGACCTGATTGTAGAGT
>JBHLRV010000266.1:0-3452 GCA_048882205.1 Candidatus Thorarchaeota archaeon
AGGATCAACCCACCAACTATCCCTGTGAAAGCCGCCAGAATCACGTCGAGAGTAGTTGGCTCTCCACAGACACGCTCCACCATTGCAGGAACTGTGGGCCAGGTTCCCGCATTTCATTGTTCCTAGTCCTTTCAAATTGCCCGCATTGGTGCTTAATCTTACCACAGTGTTGTTTTGACCACTTTCATAATACCGGGATGAACGGTCCATTTCGATGCTTCAAGAGAGAGTTGTGGCGCCATGCCCGAGATATATTTAAGAAAGCTCCCAAAATGGGAGAAGGACCGAACTCTGAGTGTGAGTACTCCACTTCTTCAGAACCAAGAAGAGAGTGTTGAAACGGGAGTTGCCCCATCATTGCGTGAGATACTGAAACTTGATGACCGAGGAAGAATGCTGATACCAAAGCCCGTCAGGGAGTTTCTGGATCTCGAGAAGAATCTTGACGAATTGAAGAAGAGTACAGATACGATTACCATTGTGGCAGTCCTCAATGCAGACGCCAGACTCCTACGGATCACGTCTTTAGTGGCTGATAACGATTCTCTCACACTTCTTGTCCATTCAAACCAATACTCTGAATCACACAAACAAGATATCCGGGACATCAGTGAAGCTCTGTGGGGCAAAACGGCTGACTTTAGGGCAGGTGCTCTCAAGAAAGGGGACAAGTTGATAACACTCGAGATCAACAAATCGGGTCGCATCCACGTTCCCAAAGCCATTCGTGAAGGATTGAACCTGGATTTCGACTCATACTTGATGTCTATCGGCTTGGATTCCGATAATGACGATAGACAGATACAACTCATTCCTTTGATGAGTCCGACCAAGACGCTTCTGGTCCGGATTCTCATGAAGTCAGGTGCAGTTGAATGGAGAACGATCACTCCCAGGCCGAAGGATGAGAGGGGTCTTAGGCGCGAGATCTCAAAAGAGAAAGAAGTGAAGAAGGTCGAGTTCTTCTAGGAGATCCATGTCTTTGACCTAGTTTTGGCCAATGTGTCTAGTCCTTCATTGGTAATGTGAAACCATAGTACAAGAGAACAGACCCAACAATCCAGAAGCCCCATGAGGACCACAGTATTTGCGGCAGATTGATCATGAAGCTGTAGTAGATGGCGACAAAGGTAATCTGCATCACGAAGCCTGCTGCCATAGCAAGACTTGAGCAACCGATGATACGCATACTCCTCTTTGGTTCAGCCTCAACTACTCTACTTGAAGCTATGAAACCTGCTCCTGCAAGAAGAGCCATCGCAAATATCCATACAACACTAAGAATGACTGCGCTCAATATTGAGAAGACTATTGTGTCCTCCATGAGCACTGTTAAGGTTGTCAAAGATTCTAGAACGATGACGAGAATAGTCCCAACTGCAAGGTAAAGCCTGTTCTTCTTGACCTCCATTCCTCCGTAGAACAGGTCGAGTGTGAACCACATGATGAAGAAGACTGCGGAGTAGAGGAAGAAGCTTGGAAGACTTCTCCAGAAGAAGTCTAGATTCGAGTCTACGAAATGAACCACGGTCATAAGGGCCCAGAACGCAGTCGCGATAGCGACTGAAACTAGGTACAGCAAGAATCGGAGCATCATTCGTAGTCTCTTGGACCAGTATCGGGGAACAATCCTTGAAATCAGCAATAGGTCGGTTACCATCAGTGACGATGCAAAGCCTACTGCTACTAGGTCACCCCTGGTCTTATTCCAATTGAGAAGTCCTGTACACCCTTGAGAATCACCGTCAGAATCCCTGATACTGTGGGTATCAGCAGGGATACTGCTGCGGCAATTCGAGTCCAAGAGGGCATATCCGTCTGAATTGCTTCTGAGAGTAAAAAGAGTTCTGCTTGTTTTTGGGAGTACGACGGCTCACCCTAATCGAAAGGCTTCTTCCCAATATGGGAAGATTTATAACTGAGCAGATTTCGATTTCAGCCAATCGTTATCCCAATTTGGGATGCGAATTGACAGCAACGAACGAACCGTTTGGTGCGCAAGTCTTGCCACGAAGCGAACGGTAATGTAAACAAGGGACCGTTGGTAATGGGCTCCGTCCTGCCCGGGGCTCATTACCTTCACACTGTTTCTTTTGATGAACTACAGAGGCAGCCAAGTACCGATTCCTCTCTCGATTGCCTGTTTAAGCACAAGAGGGGCAACTGCCATGTCATCAATGGCCAGACCCAGATTGACCGTCATCGTGCGTTCGTCGGAGGTTTCACGCCCTAGCTTCTTTCCTGTCACTAACTCGCCAAGATCCGCATGCACTTCTGGGATGTCTTGGAAATAGCCTACTTCCTGATAGTGACGCAGTTGTGGCGTATCGTCAGTGCAGAACTTGTCAGCCTCTCTCATAGCATCGGGATGCCAGTAAGAGTCAAAGTCAACGAGAGATGCAAACGCCCCACTGTCGAGCCAACCCGCCTGAATTGTTGCATGTGGCACTTTGAGAATCGGACCAGCAGTAACCACGATGTCGCAATTCTTCACTGCTTGGTCGGGACTGCTTACAATCGTCACATCCAAACCAAGACTTTCTTGAATCTCGTCAGCATAGTCACGGGCCGCAGCTGCGTCGATATCGTAGGCCATTATCCGTTCAAGCTCAAAGAGTTCGTTCAACGCCAGAACGTTGCTGCGACCTTGCACTCCGCAACCCAACAAGCCTGCAGTGTGGGAGTCGCTACGGGCCAGGTACTTCGCGGCCACAGCCGTTGCAGCGCCGGTTCTCATAGCTGTTATCCAGACACAATCCATGACGGAGATTGGCAGCCCAGTTTCCACGTCGTTCAGAATCAAGAGGCCTGTGATGTATGGAAGTCCTCGTCGGCTATTCTCCGGGAACCCACTCACCCATTTCACTCCTGCCGACTTGAGAGCTGGTATGCTGGCAGGCATGGCATGAATGAAACTGTCCCCGCCGCCGGGGTGAATACCGGGTTTTGGGGGCATCTCCACCCGACCCTCTCCTTTCTCCTTGAAAGCCACCTCAAGCTCTTTGATTATGCGGGCCATTGTGAGTCCACTAGCCTCCACGTCTGTCTGTGACAAATACAGTAGTTGTTTCTTAGTCATTGAACTATCACTCACCCTAGGACGTGATTTTGAAGCTGTGCCGCTCTAGAATCGATCTCCGAGGCTCGATCTTCTTTCTTGTCACTTCCTTTGACAAAAGGAGAGCGAGGATGCTTGCTTCAGGCATCTCAAAGCTCATCGGTATTCCCCCTTTTTCAATCGGCCAGTATTCGCATATCTGCCTTGGAGAAGCGGGAATACGCTCTCTTCCCATATGTGCTTTCAAGCGTCTTGGCGAAGTCTTGGAGAGTCTTCAGCGACTCGAAACCTCCAAGAGCCTCATCAAAAGATGCTCTAAGAAGCCAGGCTGATTCATCAGTACCAGGAATCCTATCCCTTAGCCAGTTCAGGGGCGAGTAAAGCTCCTTGGTCC
>JBHLRV010000267.1:0-3445 GCA_048882205.1 Candidatus Thorarchaeota archaeon
GGAGGCCACCAGCCCAACTGCCCTTTCCAGAACTTCCTCAGCCTGTTCAATGGCTTGGTTATACCTACGCTCTGCAAGTCTGTACGCTTCATCGCTGACTGCACCACGGATTATGTTGTGGTCTTGGTTGAAGAGCAAGATTCGCCAGAGATTCTCCAGCTCCAGGTTTGTTTCTTGGTCTGGTGCGAATGAGAGATAGAGCTCACATAGATAGAGCAAGGTTTCCATAACCCTATTCATTTGCTTGAGTCTGACACGGGCGCTCAATCCGCCAGATCTGACCCCAGTGAAGCGCCCTGAGGACAATTCGCCTGAAATCATGGGCATGGCCGCCTGAACAGCCTTCAACTTCTCAGTAAACTCCCCCGGCGTTACAATTGTCATCTTCATGTCTGAGAAGGTTCCGTTCCACTGATTCACAATGTCAATCAGATGAGGAAGAGGTGGAACCATTTCTCCTCCAACTGGCACAAAGACATTGTTGGATACGGCTTTGCTCCCCGTTTCCTCAACTATCTGAAAGAGGCTAGAGAACGCTTCCCTTAGATTCTCGGACAGCCAGGCTGCGCTATTATAACCCATCGACAACCAGACTGCGTTCACCCTACTCCCGTCTGGGGCCTTCCAGATGAACTCAGTTGGCGCATCGAAAGGCATGCCACGCCAAAAGTAGTATGAGTCAATGCCGCACTGTCTAAGAATCTGAGGCATCTGAGCACAATGTCCTGACGAATCCACTGCCCAACCGGTTCTGACGTCTACTCCGAATTGTTCTCTGAAGAAACGCGTTCCATAGAGGAATTGCCTAACGATTGACTCTCCATCGGGGATGATGAGATCAGGCATTACATACGTTCCGCCGACCAGCTCGATTCGACCTTCTAGTACCCTTTGATGTAGTGCATCCCAGTAGTTCGGAAACAGGCGCTTGAAGCCCTTCAGCAGTGTGACCTGGTCTAGGCAGAACTTGTGTTCGGGATCAACCTCAAGGTAGTCGAGTATGCTCTTGACATTCCATGATACAATACTGATATTGTGCTCATAGGTCTGAGTCCTTGAGTTGTCAAAATGGAGAAAGGGACATGCGTTGACAATCCAACGTAGCATAGCTGACCACAACTTTGTCAGGATATCTTGATTGATACCATCGAAAAAGACACGCCCTTATAGCGTATTCCGTGTTGGAGCCCTCGAGAGGCTGATCGAGTGACATCAAATACTGTGAGTGAAAGGAATCTGTGCAAGAGCTTCGAGTCACTCACGGTGCTACAGATATCCGGGTAGAATGTCCTCTTTCTTTGTCGGCATTCGTCTTCGGACTATGTCCGCCATGGCTTCGAAGCGCTTGAGGTCTTCTGGCGAGATACTTGCGCGAGTTTCTTCCATAGCCTCTTCGAAGTGTTTCATCTCAACGGGCTTTGGTTTCCAGTCATCTCTAACTGCTGCCATTGCGGCTTCTCGCGCAAGACCAGCTATGTCAGCCCCAGAATAGCCCTCAGTCATCTCTGCCAACTTGTCCAGATCGACATCTTTTGCGAGAGGCATGTCCCTGGTATGTACTTTCAGAATCTCGACCCGAGCGTCCTTGTCAGGAGGCGGTACAAATACAATCTGGTCGAACCTCCCAGGCCTGAGCACGGCAGGGTCGAGGATGTCTGCTCTGTTCGTTGCCCCAATAACTAGTACATTCTGAAGAGTAACCATCCCGTCAAGTTCTGCCAGAAACTGATTGACGATCCTCTGACTGACGCCCGTATCGTTTCTCATACCCCTTGCACTCATAATGGCATCAATCTCATCGAAGAACAGCACGACTGGCGCCGTCTGGCGAGCCTTTCTGAAGATCTCGCGAACTGCTTTTTCAGATTCTCCGACATACTTGTTGAAGATCTCAGGACCTCTGACAGAGATGAAGTTGGCTTCACTTTCGGTGGCAACAGCTTTTGCGAGAAGGGTCTTTCCTGTTCCGGGTGGACCGAACAGAAGTACTCCCTTTGGAGGGCGAATGCCCATCTCATCAAAGACCTCAGGATATCTAAGAGGCGCCTCGACAGCTTCACGCAGCTGTTCTTTTACCTTCTCCAAACCACCCACATCTTCCCAACGAACGTTTGGTTTCTCTACAAGGACTTCTCGCAAGGCTGAAGGACTTACATCGACCATTGCGGTGTCGAAATCACTCTGTGTAACAAATAGATCTTGTAGGATGTCTGGTGGGATGTCTCCCGTTTCTGGGTCGACATGTGGCAATGCTCGTCTCAAGGCCTGCATGGCTGCCTCCCTGGCAAGCGCCGCAAGATCTGCACCAACAAAGCCATGCGCTGTCGCTGCGAGTCTTTCTAGGTCTAGACCCTCCTCGAGAGGCATGGCCCTCGTGTGGATTTGAAGAATCTCGAGCCGGCCCTTTTTATCAGGGACTCCTATCTCTATCTCTCGATCAAAACGACCTGGACGACGCAACGCTTCATCCACATCATCGACACGGTTGGTTGCCCCAATTACAATCACTTGACCGCGCCCTGCAAGGCCATCCATCAACGCGAGCAGTTGTGCGACGACCCTACGTTCCACCTCACCGGTGACTTCGGCACGCTTGGGAGCAATACTGTCAAGCTCATCGATGAAGATAATACTGGGCGCATTCTTCTCTGCATCCTCAAATGCCTCTCTCAGCTTCTGCTCCGACTCACCATAGAACTTGGACATTATCTCGGGACCGTTGATTGTCTTGAAGTTGGCTCCAGACTCATTGGCCACAGCCTTTGCGATGAGTGTCTTTCCTGTTCCAGGCGGGCCATGAAGGAGAACTCCCTTTGGAGGAGTAATGCCCAGGCGCTTGAATAGCTCAGGCGACTTCATTGGAAGCTCGACCATCTCTCTTATTTTCTGAATCTCTTTGTTGAGTCCGCCTATGTCTTCGTAGGTCACCTGAGGTACAGTGATCTCATCGGGTCTGGTGGGTTTCGTGAGTACCTCAACTTTCGTTTCAGGTGTTACCTTGACGTGTTTGCTGGGTGCAACCGTTGTGGCGACGAACTGGAGTCCTTGACCGATTGATGCGATTAGGAGAAGGTCTCCACGCGTAATCGGTTTGTTCATGATTTGCTGTTTGATGTACTCTTCGAACCCAGGCTGAAACCTCACAGGTTGACTTGGAGCCAAAACTACTCTTGTCGCGTCGGGGACTTTGGCCGCACTCACCTCAACCATTTCTCCGAGCTTGACTCCTGAATTCGCACGAATCAACCCATCCATCCTAACCATGTCCAGGACTTCGTCCTCTTTCAGACTCGGCCAGCAGACGGCTATGGTATCCTTGGTGCCCTTGAGCAGCACATAGTCGCCGGACCTTACTCCCAATTGGTCACGGACCTCAGTGTTCAACCTAACAATTCCGCGGCCTTGGTCTTTCGGCATGGCCGCTGCAACCTTCAACCGAATCGAC
>JBHLRV010000268.1:0-3442 GCA_048882205.1 Candidatus Thorarchaeota archaeon
GTACCACTGTTGTCAGACTACCTAATTCTGATCCAGCTGCAGTGATTGCCTGGGACTTCATCAACCGGACTCTGCAGGCTTTCGTGGGCGAAGAAAGGATAATTCCATCAGAACCACCCGCATATACTGCGCATCAGGTATATTGGGAGAAAGATAGCTCTCCCTCAGCTGTAACTGGAATGTGGGTCGAAGACGTTCTTGGCGATGCAAGGGATGAGATGGTTGTCGCGACGAGTAGTCATCATCTTCTCCTAATCAATGGAACAACAAGCGCAGCATTGTGGAACTTGTCCTTGGGCGAGTCAATCTCCGAGGTCCGGTTTGGCCAGCTTGACGACAATCCTGATTTGGAGATCGGGGTTCTTTTCGGCACATCATCGCTTTCCATCTTTAATGCAGGGACCGGAGCCAAGATAGGAACCATTTCTCCAACTGGAGGAGAAGCCATCCTTGACTTCTACATTGCTGATTTCGTTCCCGACGCGATTCACCAACATCATGAAGTCGCAGTTCTCTTTGAGGGTTCATCATCTGGTTGGGTAGGTTGGTTCGACCGTGCCGGGAATCCTCTCTACTGGGGTCTCGGCAACGCAACATCTACCGGGAATCATATGGCCATAGGTCGCTTTGGTGGAAGTCCAGCCCTTTACGATGTCGTTATCGGTGGGAAGGACAATACACTTGCAGTGTTCAAGGGCAACGGCGACCTTGGTTGGACCGTGGGAACAGATGCCAAGGTTGACGACATCAAACCAGGAGATTTCAATGGTGATGGAGTCACAGACATTGCTGTGAAGACACACGGCAACCTGACGACAATCCTATCGCCGACGACATCCATCTATTACTCAGTGGTCGTTCCTGACGAAAACATACGGGACTTCTATTCTGCTGACTTGTACTTAGGGGACGGAGCCGACGAGCTAGTCATAAACTATGTTGACATCGGAATCATCGCAGTGCGCTACAAGGCGACTTATCCCTACTATCAGAGTGCCTGGACATACCTGGCGCCTCTTCGCGGACCCTTCACGAGTTCCATGTGCAGTTTCGACGACATGGATCTAGACGGTCGCGTCGATCTCATCATGACGAACAATGAGTACATCAACGTCGTCAGCGGTGCTACAGGCCGTCTGATTTGGCATCATGCGTCATCTCTGAGACTGAGAACTCCAACGATGGGGAGGTTCTACTCTGTTTCCTTCCCACCTGATGTGGCCATCTACTCCAAATGGAAATACATGATAGTATCTGGGAGTGAGATTGCTCCTTCACCTCCGCCGGTTGGGAGCTCTGTGGCACCTGCAGCGTCGAGCGTGGATGCTATTGTCAGGGCGGCATTGATTGCAACTCCGCTGGTGACGCTGTTCGTACTAATCCCTGTCTACGTCCGGAAACGCAGAGATGCGCTGATGAAGAGAACGCCCTGACATCACGGAAATGATTGGGGCGCTGGGTTAGACGAGCATGCCGGAAAAGGAAGAGCAAGCGCAATCGGTGCGCGACTTCGGCGACTGCCCAAACACTTGAGATACTGTTATATGCTATTTAGTCGTAATATTGAAGTGACAAAGGAGACTGCCGTGACCATCACCCCTACTTTCTTGGGAGTGACGCAGACACCGAAAGTTATATCCGCTTATGCCCCAAGGTGAACGGCGAGGCAGTTACGTGGGTTCATTTGCGGACATGACTGTCTCCAAAACAAGGGCGCGGCACTGATTGTGTGGGTCGGCTACGGACTCTGGCGTGCGGTCCGAGTCTTGCATGTTGCCTCAAAATGGGCCTCATGGAACGTGACGCACAAATCATTATTCCTCGGTCAATTCACTTATTACACCCTACAGGTTGACGGGCCCGAAGAGATAGTATGTTTCGTTATGCGCTGAAACGGGTGGTCAGAGGATATCGACTCTTTCTTGCATTGACAGCTGGCGTCCTGATTGCAACTACCTTTTTCGCAGGCATGGTGGTATCTGCTGATGTCACGTCAAGAGTGGCACTACTGAATGCTCTGGAGGATGTGGACTACGATTTACGAGTCCAAGCAAACAATGTCACATGGTCTATCTCGGATATGCTGGAATTGGAAGGACTACTCCAAGACCTGCCAGAGGTCGTTTCAGTAGATGTCTACTCCAAAGTATCCTACACGTACAATCAGACAACGGGAACCACATTTGACATAGTAGGCATGGATCTGACAAGTACTGCTTGGAGCACACTGCAATACATAAATGGCTCAACCTCTTTGGCTGCTAACGAAACCTATATTGTCGCGAGTTCGGTCAACGCCTCCGCTCTCTCAATCGGCCAGGCTTTGCAGGTCCCAGTGAAGGTGGTGACATCGGAGTTTCCGCACATAGTGGAACTCGAGTTGAATCTGACAGTCGCAGGATTTGTTGACATCCCTGAACGTACTGCCCGCTTGCTGAATCCTCCTCTGTACTTCAATCTTGGATTTATCCAGATAGAGCTTGGGAATTGGCGCAATTACAATCTGCTATTGACTGATTGGCAGGCTACGTTGCTTCCCCTCATTGATTGGTACGATGACCAAGAGAATGCTACTAGAATGCTCATGAAGACAGGATACACGTGTCAACTCGACAGGGGCATGGTCATCAATCCATACGATGTAGGAGGCTCTTCTGCAATAGTCAATGACATAGTTGCTAGGATTGAGGACAGAACAGCCATCTTCAACACACGTGTTACGAACCTGGTTGGCTCAACACTCACATTCGTGTCACTCATGTCTACGATCCTGGTACTTGCATTTGTGAGCCTTGCAGCCCCAATTATCTTCATGTCATGGTACTCCTCAACGATGCTAAGTGATGTGAGCTACAATCTTCGACGTCGAGAGTTCGGCCTACTCTCGACCAAAGGGCTGGGGCCCAAGTCCATCAAGAGAATGCTCGTTTTGGAAGGAGTGATCATAGGACTCATAGGTGGAATCGTGGGCCTGATATTCGGAACGATCCTCGGAAACATGGTCGTAGGGGAGGCAATCGATGACATATTGCTGGCGTTTGTGGGCAACCCACTGACATCGGTCTTCGTAGTAGCATTCGCACTGATTCTGTCGTATTGGTCAGTTCGTGGTCCTTCTGGCAGGGCATCCAAGCTCGACCCTCTGGATGCATTGAAGCAGTATGTATACATTGAGGAGCAGAGGGAGTACAAGAAACTTCTACCCACCATTGCACTAATCCTTGGTTCATACAAGATCATGGCATGGATATTAGGATTAAACATGCAGAGCTTGCTCACTGGAGCACTCTCCACGAATTTCCTTCTTCTCATCATTACTGCAATCTGGACGCCAGTAGATGCATTTCTGAACTTCGCGGGCCCCATTATGTTTCTCTATGGTCTGACCAAGATTCTGCTTCGAGGCTCCCAGAGATTCCAAGAGGGAATTGTCCAAGCCTTT
>JBHLRV010000269.1:0-3414 GCA_048882205.1 Candidatus Thorarchaeota archaeon
ATTGCCTTATCGACTGGCCCTCCGCTTGTGCCAAATAGCGTTAGGTTTCGCGTGACCAAATCGGTCGTGTTGATTTCGATCTTCTCATTGTGGATACTCTTGAGTGCTAAATTGCCGCCGCTGCGCACGATGTTCAGCCCCATTTTGAAGCCATCAGAGTTTCCTGTCGTTTCAACGACGATTCGCGGTCCAGCATCTGTGGTCGAATTTCGAACCTTCTCCATCCAATCAGCATCTTCAGAGCTTACTGTATTGGGAATACCCAGTTGTCGGACTAGACCTAGTTGCCATCGATTCTTTCCCACCACAACGACATTCGCTCCGTACGCGTCGTACACCTGGGCAACAAGAAGCCCTAATCCACCACTACCTATCACAACGACTGGTTCGTTCGGTTCTGAAGGCGACAGCTCATATGTCTTGATGGCGGAGGCGAGCGGTTCTATGAATACGCCGGATGTAGCGTCAACACCCCCAGGGAGGGGATGGACCAATTCAGCAGGAACACTGAGATACTCAGCCATACCGCCGTCGGCCGTCACACCAAGTACTTCCCTGTCTTTGCAGTGATGTCGCTGGGCATGACGGCAATACCAGCAACGCGCGCACGACACCTCAATCTCAGTCGTCACTACTGTACCTGGCTTCAGCTCAGGAACTGAACTCTCATGGATTACGCCGGCTATCTCATGTCCCAGAATGATGGGTAGTTCTACTTCGTATTCCCCTCTCCAGATTGCAAGGTCAGTTCCGCAGATCCCTACTGACCGGACCTCAATTCGTACATCTCCGGGCATTAGTGGAGGCCTAGGGGTGTCTGCGATTTGAAGGCCATCCTGTGTCAAGATGAGAGACTGCATTCTATCGCCTTCCTCCGATGGGTTTGAAGTCCAGTCAATAAACCCTTCGATATAAGAGTAGCATTCAGGAGGTGAGTATCATCAAGGCATGTCGATTCGAGAATCGATAAGTTATTTTGGAGGAGGAAGGTCAAAACCGATTCGATAGGAGAATCAGGCAATGCGCATCGGAATAGAATTTGTACCTGACAAACCAATTGAGAAGTTGCTGACTTGGACCAAGCTTGCCGAAGAAGCCGGCTTTGACAATGTGTGGATAACAGACCACTACAACAATCGCAATGTCTGGGCCACCTTGACAGCTCTAGCCTTGAACACCGAGAGAATCCTAATGGGACCAGGAGTCACGAATCCCTTTCATATCAGCCCAGCATTGACTGCTTCTGCAGCCGTGACAATCAATGAGCTGAGCAATGGACGTGCTGTCCTTGGGATTGGTGCCGGAGATAAGGTAACACTAAGCGGTCTCGGAATCAAATGGGCGAAGCCAGTTTCCGCTGTTGTGGAGTCAATCAAATACATGAGGAAACTCACAGAAGGTAGCAAGGCGAAGCTTGACGGGAAAGTCTTCAAGGTGAAGGGCGCAAAGCTGGCGATTGTCAAGAAAGAGCCTGTATTGGATGCCAAAGGCAATCCAGTAATGAAAGATGGGAAACCAGTAAAGCGAGGCCCTAAGATCCCAATTTACGCTGGAGCACAAGGACCTATGATGTTGAAGGCGACTGCGAAAGTCGCAGACGGGATTCTGATCAATGCGAGTCATCCCAAGGACTTTGAGATTGCCATGGAGAAGATCAGAGAAGGCTTAGAGGAAGCAGGGCGGGATATCAAGGAGTTGGATGTAACTGCGTACGCGTCGTTTAGCATTGGGGACACGAGGGAAGCGGCTCTGGAAGGAGACGCGAAGATTGTTGTCGCATTCATTGTTGCGGGCTCTCCAGATGTGGTCTTGGAGAGGCACAATCTCAACTTGGATGAGTGTAACAAAGTTAGAGGACTTCTGGCGGAAGGCAACTTCAAGGACCTTCCTAGCGCGATCACTAACGAGATGATTGATGCATTTGCAGTTGTTGGAAACAAAGACGAATGCATCAAGCGCATCGAGGACCTCTCAAAGGTTGGTGTCACGCAGTTTGTTGTCGGCTCACCCATTGGACCTAAGAAGAAGACAGCAATCAAGCAGATTGGAAAGGATATCATTCCATATTTCAAGAAATAGAACATGAAACACCGAGAACAGTCAGGGTAAAGTCATGAGACCTCCCACTCTTTTCACTTGGAGGATGGCGAAGTCCGAACTCGACACTTGGTTGAGCATTCAAGGTGCTGCCAAGCATGACAGCATCGAGTATGCTAAATCGCTCATGGACCTTCCTGATGGTACATTCTTCCTTGCTAGCATCGCAAACCAGGTAGTTGGAGGTACTGCAATCTATAAAGACCGAACAAGACTTGCAGTTGCACTCATGGCCGCAAGAATGTTGCCTGAGTTTAGGGAGAATGCACAACTCCAGCTCCTGAGATCCTCTATTCCCTTCTTCAGAACGGTAGTGATTCATGAAGTGGATGTCCTTGTGAGTCTAGAAAGAGAAGAGAGCCCATTGCCGTTTCCTTTCAATAGCGAGGTTTCGAGTTCGCTGACACCGGCTCTTGGAAGCCTAGAGTTTCAAGACGTCACAACTGCCCTGAGCTGTACGATTGAGATTCCCACCGAAACTCCGGCCATGTCAGACAGGATTTCTTGGGACGCACGGTCAAACATGGAGGGTGCTCGCGACCTATACTGGAGGCAGATTGAGTCATCGCGGCTGGATTGCTCACAAGTGACCCTTGCACTGGAATTCGGGGCTTATAGGGGGTTTCTGAGAACTCTTACTATGGGTGAACTGACTATACTGGCCCTAGGATTCGAACTCATGGAAGATCGAGTCGTAGTCTGGCCTCTACTAGCTGACCTTGAACACGTCAACCCTCAGGAGATTGCTCATGAGGTTCTGTCGCAGGCAAGTGATTTCGAAGTTCAGCGGGTCGAGATTCCTCTCTTAGGTCTTGGTCAGAAGGACATTGCAGAAACCGTTGCTGTACTGGGAGAAGGCCGACTAAGAACAAGAGAAATAGTACTCATGCGGAAACAACTGTGAAAGACTCCCTTTGAGATAGAGTGGGAAAGCCTTTTGTGACTGGGACTCCAGTGCCGAGAAGGTCATCCCATGTCCACTCTGAAGCTGCGAAAACAAGCAGATGGATTCGTCCTTGACTACGGATACGTAAGACTTGCCTTAGATACAGGAGTCAAAGGTGAAACTACTCTTCTAACGCATGCACATTCTGACCATCTCAAAGGTGTGGAGAAAGCAAGCCGAATCATTTCCACTCAGGCAACCAAGGATGCCTTCATTGCGCGCGGCCATAGAGTGCAGACAAATACAGAGATTCTGGAGCATAACGAACGAACAGGACAACTGGGGGTGGTCATCACGTCACTCAATGCAGGCCACGTGCTAGGCTCTAGTATGTTCCTCATGGAGTTCGACGAGGGTCTTTCTGTCCTCTA
>JBHLRV010000270.1:0-3413 GCA_048882205.1 Candidatus Thorarchaeota archaeon
TGTCCTCAGCACTCGAGGGTCGCTGGTTCAAATCCGGCCCGCCCCACCATGTTTCCTCATCGCAGCAAGTCACAAAAGACTTGAAGAGCTAGAAACGCACCGAAAGGCCCAAGCGGGAGTAGCCAAGCTAGGCCAAAGGCGCCAGACTTAAGATCGTATCTGAAAAGGGGTCATACGAATAGGACATCTGGTCTGGAAGCAGTCCGTGAGTTCAAATCTCACCTCCCGCACCACCTTTCTCTAGGAAGGGACATTGAGATAGCCTTATCGGGAAGAACTATCACGGCCGCCTCTGAGGAAACAAAAGGATGCCTGTACAAACCCTATTGTCAACGTTTGGTCTTGTGTTTCTTACTGAGATTGGTGACAAGACGATGTTAGCGACGCTTTGTCTCAGTGCACAGTACAGACGTCCCTATGTTGTTCTCTTCGCGGCGATGTTGGCACTTCTATTCGCATCAGCCGTAGCGGTAGTCATAGGATTCATACTGGCTACTACTCTTCCAATCGACCTCATTCTCTACATGTCGGGAGCACTATTCATCGGAATGGGAATACATACCCTAGTGAAAGACAATTCCGACGCAGAGGACTGTAAACAACCTGCAACTTTCCTCAGCATGGTATCCCTAGTTCTATTGTCCGAACTGGGTGATAAGAGCCAGATTGCCATCTTAGCACTTGCAGCGCAATCTCTGTTTCCTTTACTAGTGTTCGCGGGAGCAATAGCTGGTTTCCTTGTTGTGAACCTCGTTGGTGCATTTGCTGGCGATCAAGCAGCAAACAGAATCCCTGTGAACATCGTCAAGAGAGTCACAGGACTGGTCTTCATCACTTTTGGAGTTCTAATCATACTTGGCTTCATCTAGGAACCATACTCATGTCAGCTTCAACTGATTGAGACGAAGACTTTATGACCGACACCGCAGCGTGGAGTTTCGAAACCTATAGGTGGGATAATATTGAGTCTGAATGGCTCCGGCTATGCTGGTCTTGTTCTAAAGAAACTCTCTACCTCGGAGGTTAAGGTTGGTGACACAATCAAGATAGTCGATGACAGCAACGAGTACACTGGCATTCTTATGCCTCGAGCCCAGATTGGTGCTGATCCTGACCACGTCGTAATCAAAATGTCAAATGGATACAATGTAGGAGTTCGGCTCTCAGCCAATTCCAAAGTAAGTCGAGTTCGCAAGGCTCGAGGAAGAAGACATGGTGCAAGACAAAAGCTACCTGCCATGAATCCGAAACTACCCTCGGTATCAATCCTGAGTACTGGGGGGACTATCGCCAGCAAAGTAGACTACATGACTGGGGCTGTAAACCCAGCACTCACTGCTCAGGACCTCTATGACACAGTTCCAGAGCTTCGGGACCATGCTAATGTGAGAGCAAAAGTCCTGATGAGTGTGTTCTCAGAGGACATCACACTCTCTGACTGGTCAAAGATTGCTCGTGGAGTTGCCGCGGAGATCAAGAAAGGGGCCGACGGAGTTGTCATAGCACATGGTACAGATACACTTGGTTTCACTTCGGCTGCACTATCATTCGCACTACAAGACCTTCCAATACCAGTAGCACTTGTTGGTTCTCAAAGGTCCTCAGACAGGCCCTCATCAGATTCTGCCACGAACCTGGTCTGGGCAACAGACCTGGTTGGTCGAGCCAATGCCGCTGAGGTGATGGTGGTCATGCACGCACATACAGACGACAGTTATGCATATGCACACAGAGGAACCCGTGTACGTAAGAGTCACACAAGCAGACGGGATGCATTTCAGTCAATCAACTCATACCCACTCTTCAAAGTAGATTCCTCTGGTATCACTGAGATGACCACACCGCTATACAGGAAGAACCCTAACCGAAAGCTCAGACTGAAGCCCAATTTTGATGACCGGGTGGCTATTGTGAAGACACATCCCGGTTTTAGTGCTGGAATAATCGACTCTCTCATTGAGAGAGAGTACAGAGGCATAGTCATCGAAGGGACTGGTCTAGGACATGCACCCAAGATCATTCAACCATCACTAAAGAAGGCACTCGACACAGGCATAGTCACAGCCATGACGAGTCAATGCATCTCAGGCCGGATTGACATGAATGTCTATCGCACCGGCGTGGAACTTCTGGAAATGGGTGTCATTCCATGTGAGGACATGCTAACTGAAACAGCATACGTCAAGCTGGCATGGCTTCTTGCAAACATGAAGACTCCAGATAAGGTGAGAGAGGCAATGTCACAATCACTAGTAGGCGAGATTGAGATGCGAACTGAGATGGCAGAATACGAACATCATCAGGAGATTGAATGACATGGACGAGGCCGCCCATTACAGAGATATTGGTCTCATGGTAGGTCTTGAGCTTCACCAACAACTCGACACAGCACGAAAGCTCTATTGTCATTGTCCTACAGTGGTGCGCGACGATGCACCTCATGGCGGATTCGTACGTAGACTAAGACCTACACAGAGTGAGATGGGTGCAGTTGATCCTGCAGCACTTTTCGAGTTTCAACAGCAGAAACGATTCTATTACGAGTATTACAATGATACCACATGCCTTGTGGAGGCTGATGAAGAACCACCTCACAATCTAGGTGAGGAATCCATCGACGTAGGCCTGATAATGGCGAATTTCCTTGGTTCCAATCCGGTTGATGAGATACACCCAATGCGGAAGATTGTAATTGACGGAAGTAACACCACAGGTTTCCAACGCACATGCATCATAGCTACCGGAGGAAGGGTCCTAGTCGGCAACAAGGAAATTGGGATTCAGACCATATGTCTAGAAGAAGATGCCGCCCGGAAGATCTCTGAGGACGACAAGAGAAACATGAGAATCTACAGACTTGACAGACTTGGCATTCCTCTCGTAGAAGTGGCTACGGCCCCGGACATTCAAACGCCTGAAGAGGCACAAGAAACAGCCCTTGCCATTGGCCTGTTGCTAAGGTCCACCGGGAGAGTAAAGCGAGGTCTTGGGTCGATTCGGCAAGACGTCAATGTTTCCATCAATGGTGGCGCAGTGATAGAGATCAAGGGTTTCCAACAGCTCGACATGCTTGCCGAACTGGTGAGATTGGAGGCTCTAAGACAGGAGAGGCTACTGGAAATACGTGATGCCCTGTCTGACCGCGGAATTACCAGAGATGACCTTGATGGAAGTATCCATGACGTGAGCAGAATCTTCTCCGACACAGGGTCCAAGATTCTGAAGAAGGCTGTCAAGTCGGGTGGGACAGTGATGGCGGCTAATCTGCCTGGCTTTGCGGGGTTGGTGGGAAAAGAGGTACAACCTGGACGCAGACTGGGAACAGAGTTCTCTGACCATGCTAAGTTCTGGAGTGGAGTAGGAGGCATCTTCCATACAGACGAGCTGCCAGGCCATGGAATCAGCAAAGCTGA